>NZ_JBSWXU010000046.1:0-34231 GCF_056160785.1 Mycobacterium sp. ABE4_509
GTCGAGCGGCGGGGGCGGCGGCAGCTCACCGTTGGGAGCGGCGAGGGGCTGCGGCTCCTCGGTCACGATGTTGCGCGGCGTCGCTGCGGAGAGCGGCCCGCCGCACGACGGCCAGGCGCCCTTGCCCTGTGAGGCCAACACGCGCTCGGCGACGGCGATCTGCTCTTCCTTGGTGGCCATGTACGCCGTCGGGGCGAACTCGCCGCCACCGTGGCCCGACCAGGTGCTGGGGGAGAACTGCAGGCCGCCGTGATAGCCGTTGCCGGTGTTGATGGCCCAGTTTCCGCCCGACTCGCAGCGGGCAACCTGATCCCATTCGCCGTCCGTGGCTGCGCTCGCGTGGCCGGCGAGGCCGAGACCGCCGCCGCCGATCACGGCGCCGGTGAAGGCCACCTTCGCAACGTTGACAGCTGAAGATGCGGGCTTGCGATGCCGTCCACTCATAAGTGTGCGTCGTCCTCTCGTGGGCGCCTACGAGGTCAGCTGTCGGGTTCGGGCTGGAGAGGTAGCCCGGCCGTCGTCGCCGAAACGGCGACGGCTTCACCCCAAGGAGCTCTTGGCTCCTGGTCCTGTGTATTCGGGTGGACCGATGGGTCCCCCGTCTCCATCCGGGTTAGGTCTCGTCGTCCCCGCGTGCCAACGGATGGAGTTCAGCGCAGTTGGGCACACGGCAGGCGGATCGCAGGTGGGGGTTGATCGCCTGGTTCAAAACGGTAACCGGTCGCCCGAAACACGTCACCTTCTTACGCTCGCGGCGTTTCTGACCGGGGCAAATACTAATAAAACTCTAAATACCCAGGAAGTCGCGTTGTTCCTGCAGGTAAGGCACGCCTCAATCGGGCCGTAGCCATCCCGTGATCATTCCGTTATGTGATGTAAATCACGGAATAGGTGTGCCTCGGGAGCGCTTTCTAACCGCCGGCAAACGGCGGAAGAACATCGACGATCCCGGTGTCGTGGAGCACAACCAGCTTGTCGCGCACTGCAACTCCGTCACACAGGAAGGAGCAGCGGGCCAGCACTTTCGACAGCTGCGGGCCGCGCCCGGCCAGCAGCTCGATCAGGTCGGCGATCGTGGCACCCCGGGCCAGCTCGACAACCTCGTCCTCGACACCCGCGGCGGCGCGGGCCGCGGCGAAGTAGCGGACGGTGACGCACACCGTGGTCTCGGCGCGCACCGCTAGCCGCCGATCGCACTCATCGGGCGGTCGGGCTGGACGAAATCCGGGTCGTTGATGCCGTGGCCCGCGGCCTTGGCCCACATGGCGGCCCGCCAGGCCGCCTCCACGGCGTCGTCGTCGGCCCCGGAACGAAGCAGGGAACGCAGATCGGTCTCCTCGCGGGCGAACAGGCAGTTACGCACCTGGCCGTCGGCGGTGAGCCTGCTGCGGTCACAGGACGCGCAGAACGCGTCGGACACCGAGGCGATCACGCCGACCCGGCCGGCCACCCGGCCGGCCCGGTGCACCCGCCACAACTGGGCCGGCGCCGATCCGCGCGGAACCGGATCCGGGGTCAGCGTGAAATGCCGGCGCAGGGTGGCCAGCACCTCGTCGGCCGACAGCGCGCGGTCCCGTTGCCAGGAGTGGCCGGCATCGAGTGGCATCTGCTCGATGATGCGTAGCTGATAGCCCTCGTCGAGGCAGAACTCCAGCAGCGACACCGCATCGTCGAGGCCGGTGACCGGATCGAGCACCGCGTTGACCTTCACCGGGTCCAGCCCGGCCGCCTTGGCTGCGCGCAGCCCGGCCAGCACATCGTCGAGCCGGTCGCGGCGGGTGACGGCGGCGAAGCGGGCCGCGTCCACGGTGTCCAGCGAGACGTTGATGCGGTTCAGCCCCGCCTCGACCAGCGCAGCCGCGCGTCCGGCCAGTCCGACCCCGTTGGTCGTCAACGTGATCTCTGGGCGCGGACGCAATTGCGCGGTCGCGGCCACCACGTCCTCGAGGTGCGGCACCACCAACGGTTCGCCGCCGGTGAACCGCACGCTGGTGATACCCAGCCGTGTCACCGCGATGCGCAGCAGGCGGGTCAGCTCCTCGGGCCGCAGTTTCTGCTCACCGGACATCCAGTCCAGCCCCTCCGCGGGCATGCAATACGTACAGCGCAGGTTGCACAGGTCGGTCAACGACACCCGCAGATCCGTCGCGACCCGCCCGAACGTGTCGATCAGCGGGCCTTCGGTGGGGCAGGGCTGGGCGGGGCCGGACCCCTGTCGGTGCACGGTCGGCACGCCGAGAGCGACGACCGTCACGGGGCGGCTCCGGCGGGGGAGTCCAGCGAGTCGATGTCCACGATCTCCTTGCCCAAGGGCCACAGCGAGATCGGGATCATCTTCAGGTTGGCCAGCGCCAGCGGGATGCCGATGATGGTGATGGCCATCGCGATGGCGGTGGTGATGTGGCCGATGGCCAGCCACACGCCGGCCACGATGATCCAGATGACATTGCCCACCAGCGCCCCGTTGCGGGGGCCCGGCTTGTCGACGACCGTGCGACCGAAAGGCCACAGCGCATACAGCGCGATCCGCAGCGACGCGAACCCGAACGGAATGGTGATGATCAGCACGAAGCAGATCAGCGCAGCCAGCAGGTAGCCCAGGGCCAGCCACAGGCCGCCGAAGATCAACCAGATGACATTGAGTATCAGTCGCATCGTCTTCCTCCAGCGGTGATGTCAGCCTACCGACACCAGGGGATGCTGGCCGTGGCGGCGTCCGAGTAGGATTTTGGCCGGACGCGTCCCGGCGCAGGCGGGACGCTTACTTTATGGCTTCAGACAGACAGAGCAGGTGAGACCAGTGCCTACCGGCCGGGTGAAGTGGTACGACGCGGAGAAGGGCTTCGGGTTCCTCTCGCAAGAGGACGGCGAGGACGTCTACGTGCGTTCCTCGGCGTTGCCCGCCGGGGTCGAAGGGCTCAAAGCGGGGCAGCGGGTTGAGTTCGGGGTCGCCGCCGGACGGCGTGGCCCGCAGGCGCTGAGCCTCAAGCTGCTCGATCCGCCGCCGAGCGTGTCACGCAACCGCCGCGAGTCTGCGGCGGCCGAGCACAAGCACACCCCGGACGAGCTGCACGGCATGGTCGAGGACATGATCACGCTGCTCGAGGGTGCGGTTCAGCCGGAGCTGCGCAAGGGCCGTTACCCGGACCGCAAGGTGGCCCGCCGGGTGTCCGAGGTCGTCAAGGCCGTCGCGCGGGAGCTCGACGCCTAGGAGCACCCGCGAAACTGAAGTCGTTGTCGCGCTTTCGGCGGCAGCCTGCGAGCGGCAGCACGCACAGAACTTCGGTCTCGGCGGGTATGACTGAAGTCATGAGCTACGTGGCCAGCGGCGAATTCAACCGGGACACCGCCTACATCACCACCCGGATCACCGCCGACGGTGCCGACGGCTACCCGGTCGAGCCGGGCCGCTACCGGCTGGTGGTGGCCAGGGCCTGCCCGTGGGCGAACCGCACCATCATCGTGCGCAGGCTGCTGGGCTTGGAAGACGTTCTGTCCATTGGTTTCTGCGGCCCCACGCACGACGAACGCAGCTGGACCTTCGACCTCGACCCCGGCGAGGTCGACCCGGTGCTCGGGATCCACTACCTGCGGGACGCCTACAACGCGCGCATCCCCGACTACCCGAAAGGTGTGACCGTCCCGGCGATCGTGGACATCCCGACGGGCGAGGTGGTCACCAACGACTTCGCCCAGATCACCCTCGACCTGTCGACCGAGTGGTCCGCCCACCACCGCGAAGGAGCGCCCGCGCTCTACCCGCAGGCGCTGCGCGACGAGATCGACGAGGTCGCCCAGCGGGTCTACACCGAGGTCAACAACGGCGTGTACCGCTGCGGTTTCGCCGGCTCACAGCGCGCCTACGAGCGGGCCTACGACCGCCTGTTCACCGCCCTGGACTGGCTCGAGGAGCGGTTGACCGACCGCCGCTATCTGGTCGGTGACACCATCACCGAGGCCGACGTGCGGCTGATCACCACCCTGGCCCGGTTCGATCCGGTGTATCACGGACACTTCAAGGCCAACCGCAACAAGCTCGCGGAGTTCCCGGCGCTGTGGGCCTACGCCCGCGATCTGTTCCAAACCCCCGGTTTCGGCGACACCACCGACTTCGTGCAGATCAAGCAGCACTACTACATCGTGCACAGCGACATCAATCCCACCGGGGTGGTGCCCAAGGGGCCCGACCTGTCGAACTGGCTCACGCCGCACGGCCGGGAAGCCCTGGGCGGCAGACCATTCGGCGAGGGCACGCCGCCGGGGCCGGTCCGCGAGGGTGAGCGGGTGCCCGAGTCTCACTCCGCTGCCGGCTGATCGGCCGCCGCGGGCTGCTCCCACGCCGTGCGCACCGACCATTCGGCGTGCGGAACCGGGAACTCATTGCCCTGCTCGTCGCGGACCAGGGTCGGCAGCTGCACCGCCAGCCCGGTGAGCCGACCGAGGCGGGGGTCGACCGTCGGGATGGTCACCGCGAGCCGTGAGCCGGGCCGGAACTCGTCGACGCGGTCGCCGTCCTCGAAGGCGCGCAGCAGCACCCACGGTGCCCGCCCGATCTCGGAGGGCACCGACAGCTGGACGGGAGCGCCGCCGGTGACCGGCAACTCGCCCTGCTCGCCGGGGACGATGCAGTCAGTGGGGTTGAGCACCTTGCAGAAGCGGTACGGGCCGACCCGGGCCAGGTGTCCGGGCGAATAGGCCGAGATCTCGGGCAGCTCCGGCCCGTGACCGCTCGACAGCCGCCACACCAGCGCGGTCGTTCCGATCGTCGCGACCAGGGCCACGGTGGCGAGGACGGCGACACCGCGTTTCATTCGCCGGTCACCGCGGTCGCCCCGGCCCGGACACCCTCCTGCCTGGCCAGCACCGGCCGGTTGCCGCCCAGACCCGGCACCAGGGATTCGCCGCGATAGCTGAGCACCGTCTGGGCCAGGCCCAGGATCAGCACCGCCGTGATCGTGGTGAACCCGGCCCACAGATCGGTGTAGATGAGCACCCCGGTGGCACCGCCGGCCACCCAGGCCAGCTGCAGCAGCGACTCGGAGCGGCCGAACGCCGACGCGCGCGATTCCTCGGGCAGGTCGTCCTGCAGGGACGCGTCCAGGGACGCCTTGGCGATCGCGCTGGCGGCCGAGGTGATGAGCGTGGCCACCGCGGCGACCAGCAGACTGCCGGTGACCGCGGTCGCCAGCGCGGCGCCCGTCACCGCGATCGCGCAGCGCACCACCGTCTGAGCGGGATGGCCCAACTTCATCCGGGCAGCGGTGAAGTTGCCGCCGAAGTTGCCGATGGCCGCCGCGGCGCCGATCAGCCCGAGGATGCGTAGCTGCTCCCAGCCGCTGGCGTCGTGCGCCTTGGCGACGAACGCCGGATACAGGAACAGGAACCCGACCATGACCTTGACGGTGCAGTTGCCCCACAGCGCGGTGATGATGTTGCGGCCGAGCGGTTGCCGGGCCCGCGCGCCGCGGCGGGGCTCGGGCTCGGGGCCGAGCCTGCCGCTGCCGCCGTGGTAGCTCAGGGTCGCCGGGACCTCCCCTTCGGTGACTTCCACCCACTTCGGGATGCGCATCGAGAACACGGCACCGGCCATCGTCACCGCCACCACGACGTAGAGCGCGCCGGGCATCTGGAACAGGGTGAACCCCCATTCGGCGGCCGCGGCGATGGCGCCGCCGACTATGGTGCCGCCCAGCAGGCCGAACGTGGTCAACCGGGAATTGACCCGTACCAGGTCGATCGTCGGCGGCAGTACTCGCGGTGCCACCGCCCCGCGCAGCACCGAAAACGATTTGGACAGCACCATCATGCCCAGCGCGCAGGGGTAGAGCACCCATGACGGGAAGCTTCCGGTCACCCCGTCGTAGTTGGCGATGAGCACCACGGCCAGCCCGGTGCGCAGCACGAACGAGGCCGCCAACGCGACGCGCCGGCCGTGCTGGAGCCGATCCAGCGCCGGCCCGATGAGCGGGGCGATGACGGCGAAGGGCGCGATGGTGATGAGCAGGTACAGCGCAACCCGGCTCTTGCTCTCACCCGTGGCCGCGGCGAAGAACAGGGTGTTGGCCAGCGCGACCGCCATGGCGGCGTCCACCGCGAAGTTGGCGACCACCGGCCAGGTCAGTGCCGTCAGGCCGGACTTGTCGGCGCCGTCGGCCGTGGCGGCCCGGTGCACCAGGCCGTACATCTTCGAGCCCATCTCGCGGCTGCGATAGGCAGCCGCGCGCGTCACCGTGATCTTCTCGCCGGAATCCGAACTCGACCTGCCGGTGACCGGATCGAACCCGTCGTCGGGATCGGACCGCCAGCGCCGTGCGTGATCGTCCAGCGGCGGCAGCCACCGGTTGTCGCTGTGATGGTCGGGCCCGGTGCGGCGGGGCCGGCGCAGACCGGGGTTCTGGCCGGGGTCGCTGGGGTAGTTGGCCATCCCCGGATGCTGGTCCTCAGGAGGGCGCGGTGGGTAGTAGCGCCCACCCTGCCGACCCTCCTGGTCCCGGTGATCACGCCGCGCTCCGGTCACGTGTCGATTCTCCCCTATCGGAACGACAGCGGCCGGGTAGGTGGCCGGTGTGGCTTCACGTTGTGCCCTTCGGGCAGTATTGAAGGCGATGGACAGCGTGACCGAACCCTCTGACCAGGACCTGGCGCAGACCGTGCAGACCTCTGAGCCGGGCCCTTCTGATGTCTCGCCCGCACTCGAGGCGGTACTGATGGGTGCCGTCGACGAGGCGCGCGCGGCGATCGTGGAGCACAGCGGCGAGGACACCGTCGGCGAGTATCTCGGTGCCGGCTTCGAAGACCCGACCGCTGCGACTCACCGCTTTCTCGCCGAACTGCCTGGCTACCGGGGTTGGCAGTGGGCGGTCGTCGTCGCGGCCTGCCCGGGGGCCGAGCACGCCACGATCAGCGAGGTGGTCCTGGTGCCGGGGCCGACGGCGCTGCTCGCCCCCAAATGGGTGCCGTGGGAGGAACGGATCCGCCCGGGTGACCTGAGCCCCGGCGATCTGCTCGCCCCGCCTGCCGAGGACCCACGTCTGGTGCCCGGCTACCTCGCCACCGGAGATCCGATGATCGACGAGGTGGCCGCCGAGGTCGGCCTGGGCCGGCGTCAGGTGCTGAGTCGGTTCGGTCGCAGGGACGCCGCGCAGCGCTGGCACGACGGGGAGCACGGTCCGGGCGCCTCGATGGCGCGCGCCACCCGCCGGACGTGCCGCGACTGCGGTTTCTACGTGCCGCTCGGCGGCGAGCTCGGCCTGCTGTTCGGGGTGTGCGCCAACGAGTTCGCCTCGGACGGTCACGTCGTGGACGCGGAGTTCGGGTGCGGCGCGCATTCGGACACCCCGGCGCCGCCCGGGACCGGGTCGCCGGCGCATGACCCGTATGACGACGGCGTCGTGGAAGTGGTCGACGTCGTGGACCCATCGGCCGGCGGCTAGACGGCCGCAGGGCACTCATGCGTGGCGCGGGTCTGTTCCTTTCGGCACTGCTGACGTTGGCGGTGAGTGTGGCGCCCGAGGCCGAGGCTGTGGGTAGCGCGCCGAGCAGCCCGGCTTTTCTGACCGTCGACCTCCCCCGTAGCGCCGATCTGACGTCCTACCACTGGTGTGCCGGTCTGGGCTGCCAGCAGCCGGTGCCCGTCAGGCCGGCGACCCCGGGCAGTGTCTACCGGGCGATCAGCCGGGTGGTTCCGGTCGACGGCACCAGCGTGATCGGTGTCGACGCCTATCGGTTCGGCGCACTGGCGACCGCGCAGGCCGTGCGTCGGCTGCAGGCCGCTGGGCCGGCGCCGGGGGACACGACCGTGGTGGCGGCCGTGCTGCTGGCCACGCCCACTCGGCCCAATGGCGGCGCGGTGGCCCGGCTGGCGCCGGCGCTGGCGACACCGGGATCGAACTTCGCGGCCTTCTCCGAGGATCCGGTGATACCGCCCGGTCCGGTGGCCACCAGCTTCGTCGACGTCGGCCGTGAGTACGACGCCACCACGGACTTCCCGGCCTGGATCAACGTGTTTGCGATCGTCAACGCCGCCGCGGGTGCGTTGTTGCTGGGCGACTACGGCGGCACAGTGACCTGGACGGTCGGCGGCTCGACCCACACGGCACCGACGACCTGGCCGGTCGCCCTGCCGGCTGCCTCCGGGCCGGTGTACGCCTATGCCGTCGATCCCCAGACGGGCGACCGGACCGACGTCAGGTACCCCGAGCCGGTGGGTGTCGCGGTGGTGCCGGAGCCCGGCGGGGCGAATCAGACCGTGTACTACACCGTCTACACCGAGACCCTGCCGTTGCTGATGCCGTTGCAGGCGCCGTTCGATGCCATCAACGCAGCCACCGGCACGCATTTGCAGAACCCACTGGTACAGGCCCTGCAACCGGCGCTGACGATTCTGGTGAACCTGGGGTATACCGATGTCGACCAGGACAGCGGCTACAGCCGGACGCTGATGGAGCCCGGCCAAACCGTGCCGTTCCGTGCACTGCCCGGCGACGAGTTCGACGACATCGACTGGCGGCGCGTCCCCCGCGACGTTGCGGCGGCGTTGGTGTCGGGCGTGGTCGACGCCGTGGTCAATCCGTTCAACGTGTTCGGAACCGGCGCGGCCCCGGCGGTGGAGGTGCACGACGTCGCGCCGAACGACCAGGCGCTTGCATCGGAGCCGGTCATGGGCGAAACCGGCGACACCGGTGAATCAGCACCGTCGGCAACCGGCCGGCCGGCGCCGGCAAGGCGGACCGATCAGCTCGACCTGGCGGTGGACACCGGCGACGCGGTGGGCTCGCACGACCCGGTGGGCTCGGGCGATGCGGTGGGCACCGAGGATGCGCTGGTATTCCAGGACGCCGCCCTGGACGGCACCGACAGGTATGGGGACACCGACCTCGACGACACCGATCTTGGTGACGGCGACCTCGACGCGGACACTACCGCCGAGGACGCGGACACTACCGCCGAGGACGCCGACAACGAGCCCACGCGCTCGAGGACGGTCCCGCGTAACACGGATTCCGCCAGGCCGGGGCCGGGGTCGGCGCGGACCACCGGGAACCCTGAGTCCGGGGCGGCGGTGACACCCACACCTGCCGGCGAAGACGGCATCGAGTAGCGCCGGTCAGCTCTCCGCCGCTGCCTTGATCTTGGCCAGCGACGCGTTCATGCCGTCGATGAGCTCCTGCTCGAAGTTCGGCACCCCACCCATGAACGAGTTCACCAGCACATTCGAGATCGGCTTGACCCCGTTCTCGGCGTGCCGGGTCTCCACCAGCCGGGTGCCGGCTTCGGTGGGCTCCAGCTCGTAGCTCCAGACGGTCCCGTTCTCACTGACCCGGAACGCCAGCTTCTTCTCCGGGACCAGTTCGGTGATGCGGCTGGTGGTGGGCCAGAACAGCATGCCGCGCCGGTTGAAGTTGACGGTGCGGGCACCCTGGCGCATTCCGCCGAGCGGCTTCATCATCCGGCACTGGGGACTCCACCTCGGCATGTTGCCCAGGTCGGATAGCAGTTCCCAGACCCTGGACGTCGGGGCGTTGATGTCGATCTGTGCCTGTAAGACCGGCGCTGCCATCGCTCCTCCTTCAGGTGAGGCCGTGCTGGGCGCCCCGCGATCCGCGGCGCACGGCGTGACGTTGCCACAGAAAGATCGATGTGCCAAGCACTCCTACCCCCAGCCCGGCCACCGTGACCGGCCGCCAGCTGTGCAGCGCGTCCACCGTGAATGCCGCCGCGAACGCGACCAGCCAACCGCAGGTGATCACCACGATCACCGGCCACGGGGTGAGCAGCGCCGCGGGCAGCTGCGGAGGCTGGGGCTCGCCGGTGTCCTCGCCGGCCGTCTCGGTGCCCATGCCGCCAAACCTAACCCATGACCCGGCGGTCGCGAACCCGGCGGCAGGTAGTCTCGTCGACGTGAAATCCGCTGGTCACGACCTCACCGCATGACCGGACAGCGACCTGTCGGTCCGGCCCCGGTCGTCGGGGGCCCCGCCGATGTCATCGATGTCATCGACGTGGAGGACCCCGCCGACCCGCGTCTGGACGATTTCCGGGATCTCAACAGCGTTGATCGCCGGCCCGATCTGCCCAGCGGCAAGGGGCTGGTGATCGCCGAGGGGGTTCTGGTCGTGCAGCGGATGCTGGCCTCGCGGTTCGTACCCCGCGCGCTGCTGGGCACGGATCGGCGGCTGGCTGAACTGGGCGCCGACCTCGACGGCGTCGCGGCGCCGTACTACCGGGCGAGCGCCGAGGTGATGGCCGAGGTCGTCGGCTTCCATCTCAACCGCGGTGTGCTCGCCTCGGCTTCGCGCGCCCCGGAGCTGACCGTGCCCGACGCGCTCGCCGGCGCCTCGACGGTCGCGGTGCTCGAAGGGGTCAACGACCACGAGAACCTCGGCTCGATCTTCCGCAACGCCGCCGGGCTGGGCGTGCAGGCGGTGATCTTCGGCAGCGGCTGTGCCGATCCGCTCTACCGGCGGGCGGTGCGGGTGTCGATGGGGCACGCACTGCTGGTCCCGTTCGCGCGGGCGACGCACTGGCCCGCCGAACTGCAACTGCTGCGCGACGCCGGGTTCCGGCTGCTGGCCATGACCCCGGATCCGGCGGCCGCGACGCTGGCCGAGGCGATGGCCGGGCTGACCGGGCAGCGGGTGGCGGTGCTGGTCGGTGCGGAGGGGCCGGGGCTGCAGGAGCACACCATGCGGGCCAGCGACGTGCGGGTGCGGATTCCGATGTCGCGGGGGACGGATTCGCTCAACGTCGCCACCGCTGCGGCGCTGGCGTTCTACGAGCGCGACAGGAGGTACACATGACCGACGACTCGACGCCGTGGGGGACGGGCCTGACTGTCGCGGTGTTCGTCGCCGCGGTCATCGCCACGGCGATCATCGTGCTGAGCATCGGGCTGGCGCGGGTGCACCCGTTGCTGGCGGTCGGGCTGAACCTGGTGGCGGTCGGCGGATTGGCCCCCACGGTGTGGGGGTGGCGCACCGTGCCGGTGTGGCGGTGGTTCGTGCTGGGTTCGGGGGTCGGCGTGGGTGGCGGGTGGATCGCGCTGTTAGCGCTCGCCGCCGCTGGAGCGAACACCTAGCAGGACGTCCTCCCAGGCGGGCACCGCCGGGTGGGCCTTGCCCTTGCGGGCGCGGGCGGGCTTCGGCGCCGGGGCGGTTTCGGGTGCCTCGTCGACCTCGCTGGTTTCGGGCTGCTCGGGGGTCTTCGCGGGGGGTGCTTCGGCCGGGGCCGGTTCTTCCAGGGCGAGTTGGGCCACGGCGGCCAGCGGGCGCAGCGGACGGGCGAAATCCGGGTCGATCAGTTCGGCGGCGGTGTCGTCGAACGCGGTCACGGTGCCGCCGTGGGAGCCCGGCGAGTAGCGGAAGTGCGCCTGCAGGTCGGACTTGCCCGCGCTCCAGGCCAACTGCACCGTCCAGCGGCCGTCTTCGTTGCGCCACGCGTCCCAGCCGGCGTCGTCGGGGTTCAGCCCACGCGCGACCAGGGCCGTGGTCACGGTCTCCAGCAGTGTCAGCACCGACGGGCCGTCGGCGAGCACCGGGTGGGCGGCGGTGGCCAGCTCGGCGGCGCGGGAGCGTTCCAGCAGGACCGGATGCGCGAAGCGTTCGATCCGCTCGTAGTCCACCCCGGTGTCCGAGGCGAGCTGCTCGACTGATGCTCCGGCGCGGATTTTTGCTTGGATCTCCTTGGGGCGCAGCACGTTGTGGACCTCGACATCGATCGTGGTTTGGTTCGAGCCGGCCCTGTCCCCGCGCGCAGCGGCCCTAAGCCGGTCATCGGCGCGCAGCACGAATGTCTCGCCGGAGTCGTCGGCCTCGCAGATGATCCGTTTGCCGTCGACGTCGAGTCCGACGACCTTGAGCTCCCGCATGTCGACCTCCTCCGGGCTGGCGCAGGCCCGATATCCTGGTGACCCTACTGCGTTATCGGTCCGTGACCGTGGTGACACGCGGCGGTCGGCTACAAACGCTGGACAATCCAGTCGATGCACTGGGTCAGCGCGCTCACGTCGTCGGGTTCGACGGCGGGGAACATGCCGACCCGCAACTGGTTGCGGCCCAGTTTGCGGTAGGGCTCGGTGTCGACGATTCCGTTGGTCCGCAGGATCTTGGCGACGGCGGCGGCGTCGACGTCATCGGTGAAGTCGACGGTTCCCACCACCTGGGAGCGCAGCCCCGGGTCGGTGACGAACGGGGTGGCGTACGGTGCCGCGTCGGCCCACGAGTACAGCCGGGCCGACGAGTCGGCGGTGCGTTTGGTCGCCCAGTCCAGCCCGCCGTTGTCGAGCAGCCAGTCGACCTGTTCGGCCAGCAGGATCAGTGTCGCGATGGCCGGGGTGTTGTAGGTCTGGTTCTTGAGGCTGTTCTCCACGGCGATGGGCAGCGACAGGAAGTCCGGAACCCAGCGTCCCGCGGCGGCGACGGCCTCGACCCTGGCCAGTGCGGCCGGGGACATGATCGCGATCCACAGCCCGCCGTCGCCGGCGAAGTTCTTCTGCGGTGCGAAGTAGTAGGCGTCGGTGTCGGTCATGTCGACGGGCAGCCCGCCGGCCGCCGAGGTGGCGTCGATGACGACCAGCGCGTCGCCGGCGTCCCGGGGACGGTGCACCGGCACCGCGACCCCGGTGGAGGTCTCGTTGTGGGCCCAGGCGATGAGGTCGGCCGACGGGTCGGACACGGGGGTCGGTGCGCTGCCCGGGTCGGCCTTGACGACGATCGGGTCGCCGACGAACGGGTTCTTGGCCACCGCGGAGGCGAACTTCGAGCTGAACTCGCCGTAGGTCAGGTGCAGCGAGCGCGTGTCGATGAGCCCGAACGCCGCAGCATCCCAGAACGCCGTCGAACCCCCGTTGCCGAGGATCACCTCATAGCCGTCGGGCAGTGAGAACAGCTGGCGCAGCCCGTCACGGACGCGGCCCACCAGGTTCTTCACCGGCGCCTGCCGGTGCGAGGTGCCGAACAGGTCGCCTGCGGCGGCCAGCGCCTGCAGCTGGGCGGGCCTGACCTTCGACGGCCCGCACCCGAATCGGCCGTCGGTGGGCTTGAGTTCGGCGGGCAGGGTCATAGAAGTTGACGAGTCGGCCATGGCTCAAGCCTAGAACCGGCGGTCACTGCGTCAGGATGCGGGCACCGTCGGCGGTGAGCGCCACGGTGTGCTCGCAGTGCGCGGCGCGCGCCCCGGTGGCGGTGCGCAACGTCCAGCCGTCGGGGTCGTGGAGGTAGTCCTCGGTGCCGTCGGCGATCAGCATGGGTTCGATGGCCAGTACCAGGCCGGGGCGCAGTTTCATGCCCTTGCCCGGTCGGCCCTCGTTGGGGACGTGCGGGTCCTCGTGCATCGTGCGGCCGATCCCGTGGCCGCCGTGATCGGCGAGCACTCCGAACCCGGCAGCCCGGGCCGCGGAGGCGACGGCATGGCCGATGTCGCCCATGCGGCTGCCCGGGCGCATCGCGGCGATCCCGGCGGTCAGCGCGTTTTCGGTGGCGGCGATCAGTTCGGCGTCACCAGGGCCGGGGGTGCCGACGATGAAACTGCGCGCGGCGTCGCCGCACCAGCCGTTCAGGACCGCGCCGAAGTCGACCGACACCAGATCGCCGTCGGCGAGCGTCTCGCCGGTGGGGATGCCGTGCACCACCGCATCGTTGACGCTCGTGCACAGCACGGCCGGGAACGGGGTGGGGGCCCAGCGCGGGTGGTAGTTGAGGAACGGCGACGTGGCGCCGTGGCTGGCCAGGACGTCGGCGGCGACGGCGTCGAGGTCCTTGGTCGTGGTGCCGGGGACGGCGTGGTCGACGACGGCGCGCAACGCTTCGGCGACGACGGCGCCTGCCGCCGCCATTCGGTCGATCTCGGCTGCTGTCTTGATTCCGACCATCGTGTGACCTGCCTCACATGTGACGTGGATAACCCGGCTATCGCACAACGCCGAAAAGGCCCTGGTTAATTCCTGGGACCGTGGGTACTGTTATTGGACAGCGAGCAGTGAAATGTAAACCGCCACGGGAGGGTGTAATGGCTGTGAAGACCGCAAGGACGCGCGTCATCCGGCGCTGGCGCAAGAACATGGAAATCGGCGACAGCGCCGAGGACCGCGCATACGTCGACACGCTCAAGACCCTGTCCGAGGGCTCGGTGCGGCGCAACTTCAACCCCTACACCGACATCGACTGGGATTCGCCGGAGTTCGCCGTGACACCCGATGACGACCGCTGGATCCTGCCCGGCACCGATCCGCTCGGCAAGCACCCCTGGTATCAGGCCCAGTCCAGGGAACGTCAGATCCAGATCGGCATGTGGCGTCAGGCCAACGTCGCCAAGGTCGGGCTGCACTTCGAGTCGATCCTCATCCGCGGCCTGATGAACTACGCCTTCTGGGTCCCCAACGGCTCCCCGGAGTACCGCTACTGCCTGCACGAGTCCGTCGAGGAGTGCAACCACACCCTGATGTTCCAGGAGATGGTCAACCGCATCGGCGCCGACGTGCCCGGCATGCCGCGGATGCTGAAGTGGCTGTCCCAGTTCATCCCGCTGGCCGCGGGGCCGCTGCCGGTCGTGTTCTTCTTCGGGGTGCTCGCCGGCGAGGAGCCGATCGACCACACCCAGAAGAACGTGTTGCGCGAAGGCAGGACGCTGCACCCGATCATGGAACGGGTGATGGCCATCCATGTGGCCGAGGAGGCCCGGCACATCTCGTTCGCCCACGAGTACCTGCGCAAGCGGGTGCCGCACATGTCGCGGTGGAAGCGCTTCTGGCTGTCGCTGAACGTGCCGGTCATCATGCGGGTGCTCTGTCAGGCGATCGTGGTGCCGCCCAAGGCGTTCTGGCAGGAGTTCGACATCCCGCGCTCGGTGAAGAAGGACGTGTTCTTCGGAACCCCCGAGTCCCGACAGTTCCTCCGCGACATGTTCGGTGACGTGCGCATGCTCTGCCAGGACACCGGCCTGATGAATCCGATCGCGAAGCTGATCTGGCGGATCTGCAAGATCGACGGCAAGCCCAGCCGCTACCGCAGCGAACCGGCCCGCGAGCACGTGGCCAGCGCCGCGTAGCCGGCCGGGTCGAGCCCCAGGAAGGCAGCTGCAAGAGTCATGCCTCACGTCATCACCCAGTCGTGCTGCAGCGACGGGTCGTGTGTCTACGCGTGCCCGGTCAACTGCATCCACCCCACGCCCGACGAGCCGGGCTTCGCCACCGCCGAGATGCTCTACATCGATCCGGTGGCCTGCGTCGACTGCGGCGCGTGCGTGTCGGCGTGCCCGGTCGGGGCGATTGCGCCCGACACCGCACTGGCGCCCGAGCAGTTGCCGTTCGTCGAGCTCAACGCGGCGTTCTATCCCAAGCGGGAGGGAAAGCTGCCGCCGACGTCCAAGCTGGCCCCGGTGCTCGACGCACCCGTCGTGCGGCGACGCGCGGGTGGACCGCTCACGGTCGCCGTCGTCGGCTCCGGCCCGGCGGCGATGTACGCCGCCGACGAACTGCTGACCCAGCAGGGGGTGCGGGTCAACGTGTTCGAGAAGTTGCCGACCCCGTACGGCCTGGTGCGCGCCGGTGTCGCACCCGACCACCAGACGACCAAACGGGTGACCGGCCTGTTCGACAAGATCGCCACCAAGGACGGGTTCCGGTTCTACCTCAACGTCGAGGTCGGATCCGACATCACCCACCAGGAACTGCTCGAACGCCACCACGCGGTGCTCTACGCGGTCGGCGCCCCCAACGACCGCCGACTCGACGTGCCCGGCATGGGGATGCCGGGGACCGCGACCGCCACCGAGGTGGTGGCCTGGTACAACGGGCACCCCGACTACGCCGGTCTGCCGGTGGAGTTGACCGGTGATCGGGTGGTGCTCATCGGCAACGGAAACGTCGCACTCGACGTCGCGCGCATCCTGGTCACCGACCCGGACGTGCTGGCAGGCACCGACATCGCCGAGCATGCACTGGCCGCGCTGCGTACCTCCCGGGTGCGGGAAGTGGTGATCGCGGCGCGGCGCGGACCGGCGGAATCAGCGTTCACGCTGCCCGAACTGATCGGCCTGACCTCGGTCTGCGACGTGGTGCTCGACATCGCAGACCAGCAGCGGCTGCTCGCCGACCTGGCCGCCGCGACCGATCCGTTGCCCCGCAACAAGCTCGAGGTGCTGTCCAAGCTCGGCAGCGCCGATGCTCCCAGCACCCGGCCCCGGATCAGGCTGGCCTACGGGCTCACCCCGGCCCGGGTACTCGGAGAGACCCGGGCGACCGGCGTCGAGTTCACCGTCACCGGAACCGGCGAGATACGCCGGATGCCTGCCGGTCTGGTGCTGACCTCGATCGGCTACCGCGGCCGCCCGATCCGCGGGCTGCCGTTCGACGAGGCCCGAGCCGTGGTGCCGAATCAGGGCGGCCGGGTCGTCGACGCCGGTTCCGGCGAGCCGCTGCCGGGAAGCTACGTGGCGGGCTGGATCAAGCGGGGGCAGACGGGGTTCATCGGCACCAACAAGTCCTGCGCCGCCGAGACCGTCCACAATCTGGTGGCCGACTACAACGACGGCCTGCTCGGCGATCCCGCCCACAAACCGCACGCGTTGGACCGGTTCGTGCGCGGTCGCCGGCCCACGGTGGTCGATGCCGCCGGATGGAAGGCGATCGACGAGGCCGAGCGGGCCCGCGGCGGAGAGCGGCGCCCGCGGGAGAAGTTCACCGCCGTCGCCGACATGCTCGATGCGGCCGAGACCGCACCCGCACCGCCGATCCATCAGCGGCTGCTGGCCGGTCTGCGGCGCTGAGATATCCGGCAGTCCCGGGGCCCTACCTCTGGGCGTTCATCTCCTCGACCATCCGGGCCGGGTCCACCTCGCGTACCGTCTCGGCCAGCGACCACTGGTGGCCGAACGGATCGCGGACGACGCCGTAGCGGTCGCCCCAGAACTGGTCCTCGAGCGGATTGACGACTGTTGCCCCGGCGTCCAGGGCCCGCTGGAAGCGGGCGTCGACGTCGGGTCCGTGCAGGTGGATGGTCACCGGCGTGCCACCCAGCGCGGTCGGGCTGCTCGACCGTCCGCCGCAGAACTCAGGGAAGTCGTCGTTGAGGAACACCCGGTGGCCGTTGATCGCGAAGCAGGCGTGCATCAGCTTGCCGCCCGGGCCGGGCAGCCGGAAGAGCTCCTCGGCGCCGAACGCCTTGGCGTAGAAGTCCAGCGCCGCGGCGGCGTCCTCGACGACGAGGTGCGGGACGAGCATCGGGGTGTTGTCCGGTTTCTGATCGGCCATGGGTTCTCCAAACGGATTGGGTCGGCATCCTGACGTGGTGTCGACTGCCCGCGGCCGCGAAACTCATCGCGGCGGCTCACCACACCCGGACGTAGTCCACCCTCATCTCGGCGGGATAGATGCCTGCGGCAGGGTCGCCGCCGCCGGACCCGGCCACCGCCAGGTTGAGGATCGGGAACATCTGGAAACCCGGGTCGTTGAATTTCCAGCCCGCGATCGAGCCGGCCGGCACGTCGAAATAGGGCGGCTGGCCGGGCATCGGGTCCTTCCAGAACCGCACGCCGAGCTCGTCCCACTGGCATCGCCAGGTGTGCCACTGGTTGTCGACCTCGATCGGATGGTTGGCCGCGGCGGTGCCGTACAGATTGGCGTGCACGGTGCTCCCCGGTCCCCACATGCCGTTGCCGAACCACTCCATCACGTCGATCTCGCCGCCCTGGCCGGGGACGTCGTTGAGCATCCACCACGCCGGCCAGCAGCCGGGGGTCAGGCAGTCCAGCTTGATCCGGGCCTCCCAGGTGTGGCCGATGCCGCCTCGCCAGGTGCCCGAGATCTTGCCGCTGACATAGGTGGGGCGTTCCGGGGGTCCTTCTCGGAGGGCACGGATGACCAGGTTGGAGTTCCCGTCGAGGAACACCGTGCGCCGGTCGTCGCGGTACTGGCCCATGTTCTCCGGCCGGTCCCAGAACACCGGGTTACGGATAGTCTCGCGCTCCGTCGAGACGATCCAGCGCCCCGGATCCGGCGCGGCCCCGGGTGGACCGTCGAATTCGTCGGAGAACAGCACGCCACCCGCGGGTTCGGCGTCGGGAAATATCGGCTGGGCGTGCACCGTCACAGGCAGCGCGGCCAGCCCGAACGGGACGGCCGCGCCCAACCCGGCCAGCGTCAGCGCACGGCGGCGGTCGATGTCGGTCACAGCCTCACAGTAGGGCCGCTCGGCTCAGATCACGGAGAATCCGGCAGGTAGTGTCGCGCGGCTCGGCGACCGGCCGTCACGGCCGGTTCAGCTGGTCCCACCCGGCGACCGATTCCGGGCTGCGCGGGCCGGGGCCCACATAGATCGCCGATGGCCGGACCAACTTGGCCAGGCGCTTCTGTTCCATGATGTGTGCGCACCAGCCCGCGGTGCGGCCACAGGTGAACATCGCGGGCATCATCCGCGGCGGGACCTGGGCGAAGTCGAGGATGACCGCCGCCCAGAACTCGACGTTGGTCTCGATGGCACGGTCCGGGCGGCGCTCACGCAGTTCGGCGAGCGCGGCCTGCTCGACCGCGGCGGCCACCTCGTAGCGCGGTGCGGCCAGCCGCTTCGCGGTGGCCCGCAGCACCCGTGCCCGCGGGTCCTCGGCGCGGTAGACGCGGTGGCCGAAGCCCATCAGCTTCTCGTTGCGGTCCAGGATGCCCTTGACGACCGCGCGGGCGTCACCGGTCCGTTCGGCCTCCTCGATCATCGGGATGACCCGTGCGGGCGCGCCGCCGTGCAGCGGCCCGCTCATCGCGCCGATCGCGCCGGACAGCGCGGCGGCCACATCGGCGCCGGTCGAGGCGATGACCCGGGCGGTGAACGTCGAGGCGTTCATCCCGTGCTCGGCGGCGCTGACCCAGTAGGCGTCGATGGCCTCGATGTGACGCGGGTCGGGCTCCCCCTGCCAACGGGTCATGAACCGGGCGGTCACGGTCTGGCATTCGTCGACGGTGCGCTGCGGAACCGCCGGCTGATAGATCCCCCGGGCCGACTGTGCGACGTAGGACAGCGCCATCACCGAGGCCCGGGCCAGCTGGTTGCGGGCGGTTTCGTCGTCGATGTCGAGCAGCGGGGGATAGCCCCAGATCGGCGCCAGCATCGCCAGCCCGGCCTGCACGTCCACACGCACGTCGCCGCTGTGGATGGGCAGCGGGAACGGCTCGGCGGGGGGCAGCCCGTGCCCGAAGCGCCCGTCGACCAGCAGCCCCCACACGTCGCCGAAGGTGACGTGGTGCGCGACCAGGTCCTCGATGTCGACGCCGCGGTAGCGCAGCGCCCCGCCGTCCTTGTCCGGTTCGGCGATCTCGGTTTCGAACGCCACCACGCCCGCCAACCCGGGGGCGAAATCCTTCGGCACCGCAGTCATGGGCCGATTCTCGCATTCGGCCCGGGCCGCTGGACCGGCAGTGCGGGGATCGGCCCGACCGGCCGGGCGGACCCCGCGTAGCGTTGTCACGTGGGCACTTCCGATCATCTCGCGGGCATGCGGGTGGAGTACGGGTCAGTGGAACAGGACGGCAGCGCCGACCTCGAGGCGGACTGGCTCGGTCCGGAACCCGCCACCGGGTGGGTGACCCTGTTGCAGTCGTGGCTGGCCGAAGCTCGCGAGGCCGGTGTCGCCGAAGCGAACGCCATGGTCGTGGGCACCGTCGACGCCGAGGGAAGACCCGTCACCCGCACCGTGTTGTGCAAGAGCGTGACCGAAGACGGCATCTCCTTCTACACGAACTACGACTCCGACAAGGGTGAGCAGCTGGCGGCCAGCCCGTACGCGTCGGCGACGTTTCCCTGGTACCAGCTGGGCCGGCAGGTGCACGTGCGCGGCCCGGTCACCAAGGTGTCGGCGCAGGAGACGGCCGACTACTGGGCCCAACGCCCGCGCGGCTCCCAGCTCGGCGCCTGGGCCTCGGCGCAGAGCCGGCCCATCGGGTCGCGGGAGGCGCTGCTGCGTGGCCTGGCCGAGGTCACCGAGCGTTTCGCCGGCCTGGACGAGGTCCCCGTTCCCCCTCATTGGGGCGGCTATCTGATCGCACCCGAGGTGATCGAGTTCTGGCAGGGCCGGGAGAACAGGCTGCACAACAGGATCCGGGTGCGCGGCACGGCGGTCGAACGCCTGCAGCCCTGAGTGTGAGTGGCCGTCCGCCCCGCCTGCGGGGCCGACTTCTCGCCGACACCACCCCGCTGCAGACGCCGGATTTCCGGCGACTGTGGCTGGCCGGGATCGTCACCGTCATCGGCGCGAACCTGACGATCTTCGCGGTGCCGGTTCAGCTGTATGCGCTGACCCAGAACTCGCTGTATGTGGGGTTGTCCGGCCTGTTCGCGCTGGTGCCGCTGGTGGTCTTCGGGCTGTGGGGCGGGGCCTGGGCCGATGCGATGGACCGGCGGCTGCTGCTCATCATCACCTCCGTCGGGCTGACGGCGGCCTCGGTACTGCTGTGGCTGCAGTCGGCGATCGCGCTCGACAACGTGTGGGTGGTGCTGAGCCTGCTGTCGGTGCAGCAGGCCTTCTACGCGGTCAACTCGCCGACCCGCGCGGCGGCGATCCCGCGGATGATTCCCGGCGGGCAACTGGCCGCCGCGAACGCACTCAACATGACCGTCACGCAGTTCGGCGCGATCGTCGGCCCGCTGTTGGCCGGGCTGATGCTGAACTGGGTCGACCTCTCGACGCTGTATCTGATCGACGCGATCACCTGTCTGGCCGCGATCGGGGCATCGGTGCGGCTGGCCCCGATCCCGCCGTCGGGGTCCGGTGGCGGCGGGGGCTGGGGATTCGCCGCGGTGTTCGACGGGTTCCGCTACCTGGCGGGCAACAAGGTGATCCTGATGTCCTTCGTCGTCGATCTGATCGCGATGATCTTCGGCATGCCGCGGGCCCTGTTCCCGCAGATGGCGCACGAGAGCTTCGGCGGTCCCATCGACGGGGGGACCACGATGGCGCTGCTGGCGGCGGCGATGTCGGTCGGGGCGGTGGCCGGCGGGGTGTTCTCCGGTTGGCTGCCCAAGGTCCGAAGACAGGGGCTGGCCGTGGTGGTGGCGATCGTCGCCTGGGGGCTGGCGATGGTGGGGTTCGGTCTGGTCAGCGGCCTCGCGTCCGGCACGGCGGGGCTGATGTTGTGGTTCGCGCTGGCTTTCCTGGCGCTCGGCGGGGCCGCCGACATGGTTTCGGCCGCGTTCCGCTCGACGATCCTGCAGCAGGCGGCGTCCGACGAGTTGCGGGGTCGGCTGCAGGGGGTGTTCATCGTGGTGGTGGCCGGTGGCCCGCGGCTGGCCGACACCCTGCACGGTGCCGCGGCGGCCGCGGTCGGCACCACCGTCGCCGCGGCCGGCGGTGGGGTGCTGGTGGTGGTCGGGGTGGTGATCGCGGCCCTGGCCGTGCCCGCCTTCGTGCGGTACCGCGTCACCGGTGCCGGCGGGCTGTGACCGGCTGTGCGTGCCGTCCGGCCCGGGCTGATCCTCATTCGTTTCACAGGCCCAGGGGTTAGAGTCCCGAGGTGGCCGACACGAGGGGGGAGCCCGCGCCGGGCCTGCGCGAGCGCAAGAAGCGCCGGACCCGCGCCACGTTGATCGACGCGGCGGTCGAGCTGTGTGACCGGCAGGGGTTCGAGCGCACCACGGTGGATCAGATCGCCGCCATCGCCGACGTCTCGCCGCGCACCTTCAGCCGCTATTTCGCCACCAAGGAAGCGGTGGCGCTGGCGCTGATCGACGAGCTGCTCGAGCACGTCGCCGACCACCTCGCCCACCAGCCCGCGGACCTGGACCTCTTCGCAGCCCTGCGGCGCGCTTACATCGGGATGGCCGAGGAGAGCAAACGGTCCACGCGGGCCGGGTTCACCGCCGATCGCCTGTTGCAGATCCTGCGGATCGTGGTGGCCTCGCCGGCGCTGCGGAATGCCGCGGTCGAGTACCGGGCGAACCCCGTCGACATGGTGGTGGCGCAGCGGCTGGGTGTCGGTGTCGATGACCGCAGGGTCAAGCTGATCGCCGCGGTGTGGGGGGCGCTGATGCTGACAGCGCTGCAGGAGGCCACCGGCGAGATGACCGACGCCGCATCGGTGACTGTCGATGATGTCATCGGGGTGTTCGAAGCCACCTATGACGCGTTCGTCGGCGAGATCGCCCCGCTGCGTCAGGTCGTCTGACCCCGGCTGCGCCCCCCGCGGGCGTGACTGCTGGAATGGGACTACCTTCTTCTAGACAGACTCTGTGACTTCCGGATAGACCCGATCGACAGCGAAGGGATCCCAGTGGCCGATAACGCCGAAGCCGGGCAGCAGCACGCCATCCTCAATTACCCCGGTGGCGAGCTCGAACTCGACATCGTCAAAGCTACCGAGGGAGCCGACGGCATCGCGTTGGGGTCTTTGCTGGCCAAGACCGGTTACACGACCTTCGACGGCGGCTTCGTCAACACCGCGTCCACGAAGTCGGCCATCACCTACATCGACGGTGACGCCGGGATCCTGCGCTACCGGGGGGTGCCGATCGAGCAGTTGGCGGAGAAGTCGACCTTCATCGAGGTCAGCTACCTGCTGATCTACGGGGAACTTCCGACGTCCGAGCAGCTGGAGAAGTTCACCCACCAGATCCAGCGGCACACGATGCTGCACGAGGACCTCAAGCGGTTCTTCGACGGTTTCCCCCGCAACGCCCATCCGATGCCGGTGCTGTCCAGCGCGGTGAACGCGCTGAGCGCCTACTACCAGGATTCGCTGGATCCGTTCGACCCGCAGCAGGTGGAACTGTCGACCATCCGTCTGCTGGCCAAGCTGCCCACCATCGCGGCCTATGCCTACAAGAAGTCCGAGGGGCAGCCCTTCCTGTACCCGGACAACTCGCTGACGCTGGTGGAGAACTTCCTGCGGATGACGTTCGGTTTCCCCGCCGAACCCTACGAGCTCGACCCCGAAATGGTGCGTGCGCTGGACATGCTGTTCATCCTGCATGCCGACCACGAGCAGAACTGTTCGACCTCGACGGTCCGGTTGGTGGGTTCGTCGCAGGCCAACCTGTTCACCTCGATCTCCGGCGGCATCAATGCGCTGTGGGGGCCGCTGCACGGCGGCGCCAACCAGGCGGTGCTGGAGATGCTCGAGCAGATCCGTCAGGACGGCGGCGACGTGGAGACCTTCGTGCGCAAGGTGAAGAACCGCGAGGACAACGTCAAGCTGATGGGCTTCGGACACCGGGTGTACAAGAACTACGACCCGCGTGCGCGCATCGTCAAGGAACAGGCCGACAAGATCCTGGGCAAGCTCGGCGTCAACGACGAGCTGCTCGACATCGCCAAGTCGCTCGAGGAGATCGCGCTCACCGACGACTTCTTCGTCGAGCGCAAGCTCTACCCGAACGTGGACTACTACACCGGCGTGATCTACCGCGCGATGGGCTTCCCCACCCGGATGTTCACCGTCCTGTTCGCGCTGGGCCGGTTGCCCGGGTGGATCGCGCACTGGCGCGAGATGCACAGCGAGCCGAACAAGATCGGCCGCCCGCGCCAGATCTACACCGGCTACACCGAGCGCAACTACATTCCGCTCGGTTCCCGCTAGGGCGCACCGGCACGGTGCGATGTTTCTCACCGTGCCGTGGTTTGCTCTCCCAAAGGTTGTAGTTTCACAATCGTTGAGTGAGTGACACCGTCGGCGCGCTGACCGCCAGGCGCAAGGCCATCATCCTGGTTTCCTGCTGCCTGAGCCTGCTGATCGTGTCGATGGACGCCACCATCGTCAACGTCGCGCTGCCGTCGATCCGCGCCGACCTGGCGGCGACCCCCGCCCAGCTGCAGTGGGTGGTCGACATCTACACGCTGGTGCTGGCCTCCCTGCTGATGCTGGCCGGCGCCGCCGGTGACCGCCTCGGCCGCAGGCGGGTGTTCCAGACCGGGCTGGCGGTGTTCGCCCTCGGCTCACTGGCCTGCAGCCTCGCGCCGACGATCGAAACCCTCATCGCCGCCCGGCTCCTGCAGGGTGTCGGCGGCTCGATGCTCAATCCCGTTGCACTGTCGATCATCTCGCAGATCTTCACCGGCAGGGTGGAACGGGCCCGAGCGCTGGGCGTGTGGGGAGCGGTGGTCGGCATCTCGATGTCGCTGGGCCCGATCGTCGGCGGCCTGCTCATCGAGACCGTCGGGTGGCGCTCGGTGTTCTGGATCAACCTGCCGATCTGCGCGGCGGCCATCGCGCTGACCGCGGTGTTCGTCCCGGAATCCAGGTCGGCCACGATGCGCAGTGTCGACCCGATCGGCCAGCTGCTGGCCGTGGTGTTCCTGTTCGGCGTGGTCTACACCCTCATCGAGGGGCCCGCGCTGGGCTGGTCCAACCCGCGTGTCCCGATCATCGCCTGCGTCGCCGCCGCCGCATTCGCCGCCTTCCTGGGCTATGAGTCGCGTCGTGCGGACCCCTTCCTCGATCTGCGGTTCTTCCGGAGCATCCCGTTCACCGCCGCAGTGATCAACGCGGTCAGCGCGTTCGCCGCCTGGGGCGCGTTCCTGTTCATGATGTCGCTGTATCTGCAAGGCGAGCGCGGCTTCTCGGCCATGCACACCGGCCTGGTCTATCTGCCGATCGCCGTGGGTGCGGTGCTGTTCTCACCGCTGTCGGGGCGGCTGGTCGGCCGCTACGGCGCACGGCCCTCGCTGGTGGCGGCCGGCACATTGATCGCCGGGGCCTCGGCGATGCTGACCTTCCTGACGGCGACGACGCCGGTGTGGTCGCTGCTGATCGTGTTCGCCGTGTTCGGCATCGGGTTCTCCATGGTCAACGCGCCCATCACCAACTCCGCGGTCAGCGGGATGCCGGTGGACCGCGCCGGGGCGGCCTCGGCGGTGACCTCGACCAGCAGGCAGGTGGGGGTGAGCATCGGTGTGGCACTGTGTGGTTCGGTGGCCGGAGCGGCGATGACCGCGGGCGGAGCCGGGTTCGCCGCAGCCGCGCACCCGCTGTGGTACATCTGCATCGGGCTGGGGCTGGTGATCCTGGCCACCGGTCTGTTTTCGACCTCGCGGCGAGCGATGCGTTCGGCTGACCGGCTCGCACCGCTGATCGGTACGGCGCTGGCCACCGCGGAGGCCGCCCATGGCCGGTGAGCACAACGCCGACGACGTCTGGCGCGACCTGGTCGCGTTCGTGCTCGACCACCGCGACGGCTGGCGGCGGGCCGTGGTGGAGCGGTCGGGGTTGCCGTTCAGCAGGATTCGCGTACTCAAGAGGTTGAGCCGGGCCCCGATGTCGGTCAAACAGCTCGCCGAGGCCGCGACGATCGACGCGCCGGCCGCCACCGTCGCGGTCAACGATCTGGAAGAACGCGGCCTGGTGGTCCGGCGGGTGGATCCGGCCAACCGTCGCTCCAAGGTGGTGTCGCTGACCGAGGCGGGGCGCGCCACCGTCGCAGCGATCGCCGATGTCGGCGACCCCGCCCCCGCCGCGCTGGCCGCGCTGCCCGAGGAACAACTGGCGGCGTTGCGCCGGATCCTCGACATGCTGGGCCCGCACTGACTTGCCCGGGCGGTCAACCGCCGGCTGCGCTCACCGCGTCGTCGATACGCGTCTCTATTGCGGTCGCGATGTCATCGGCCTGGGTCGCCGGGCCGTCCTGGCGCTTGCAGGCCTGCACGTCGACGATCACGTTGGATCTGGCCGCCAGGACGTGCTGGCAGGCGTGGCTGCTATCACCGCTGGCTCGGGTGGAGGGGATAGAGAGTCTGGTGTCGGTCTGCTCGAGGTCTCCACTGCGCCAGCTGGGCAGTGACCTGTCGTTCAGCGTGATGTTCACCGTGTGGTTCGTGCACTCCGACCACCGTGTGGCCGAGGCGGAAAGGAACTCTTTGGCTGCCGCCGGGGACTCGTAGAGTACGACGGATTGCACGGCGATGGCGTCCCAGTCGTCGATGTCGGGCTGTCGCAGCATCTGCTGGCGCATGGCTTGCCAGTTGTCCGGGCCGCGTTCGGCGTAGACAGCAGCTTCGGCAACCTGCCATACCCCGAGACAGTTCAGATTCGGCAGTAGGTTCCTGTTGTCGCTCATCGCGTCGACGGGCTCGAGCGGTGTCATGTCGGCGCCCATCAACGCGTCGATGTCGCTGGTCCCCAACAGCAGCGAACCCACCGCAGAGGTCCCGACGATTGTCGGAGGAGAGGCCGGGGTGGGTTGCGGCGCCGACGCCGCACCGCACCCGCTCAGCGAGAGGGCAAGCAGGGGTGCCCAGAAGGCCGACCGCTTCATCGGGCCGCTCGGGTCACGCGTGGGTGCCGGCCGCTGCGCAGGCCAGCTGCACCGCATAGGCGTCGTTGTTCATCTCGGCGACCGTGGTGTCGAGTGTCTCGCCGGTGCCGCGCAGCCCCATCTTGACGAGGAGCTTGGTGGCGCTCAGCGACCAGGAGCGCATCGGGCCGGCGATGTCCGGGGCCAGTCCCGGCATGTTCGAGGCCGAAAGCGCCTCTGCCGCACCCTCGCGGAGTGCCGTGCGGCCCAACGTGTTGCTGGTGCGGACCACATCTCTGTATTCGGGTTGCTCGTAGGTTTCGAGAGCCTGGGCGAAGTTGTCGTAGTAGACCGCTGTGCCTTGGAGGACGACCGAATAACGTCGGCACGCTGCGACCGCCGCCGGATCGGCGTCATCGGCGATTGGCGCGCCGATCAGGACCTGGCCGGCACGGGGGGCGTCGGCAACCGGATCGTCAGTTGCCGGCACACCGTCAGGCTCAGCTGACGCGGTGGCTGCGAGGCAGAGACTCGAAGCGAGCAAGGCCGCGCACGACACCGTGGCCGGCGTCCACCGCGTGGCTGGCGATGCCATCGAACCTCCTCGGCCAGTGCGTTCATGCCGATATGCCGACATCTTTGGTCTGACGGATGAAAGGTAGCGGATCGAACAGCACTGCACCGGATGGGCCGTGACGCTTCCGTTATTTTGGCATGCACAATTTGTTCTCCGTTTACTCCTCGGCAACTGGGCAACTGAATACTTCCTCGCGTCGAGTACTTGCTTGGGCTAAGAGTTGTTTGCCAAAGCCAAGTTGCTAGGTGAGTGTCTGGTCGTTCAAAACCGAGAGGCCGGTATGTCGGTTCGTTTTGCTGCTCTTCTGGTTGCCTGCGCACTGTCGGTGACGGCGGTCCCGCTGGCGTCCGCGCAACCGCCAGTGCCCCCGCCGGCCCCGGTGCCGCCCGCACCGGTGGGCTCGGTGCCGTCCGGGCCGGCCGGGGTCCTCGACACCCCCGATGGTTGGCGGCTGACGGTCACCGGAAGCGACGAGTCCCATGTCCCGGTCGCACCCTTGACAACGGCGATCACCTCGCGCGAATACCTGATCAGTGGCACCTACACCGCGGAGATCACCGGAGAGGGAACCACGGCCCTGAAGGGCGGAACGCTCGAGGCCGGTCAGCAGATCGGGTGCGGGATCATCAACGAAGAGTACGAAATCAACCCCAATGCCTCGTTCACGCCCTCGATCAACGTGCCGTTCGTAGGGTCGCCACTGTTCGCCTTCGGAGCCTCGCTGGAGGGCAAGGTCTATCTGTCTCCGGGTGTGACGAACACGGTGGCCATCGAAAAGAAGTCCTTCAAGGGGAAGACGGCACGTGTGTCCATCAACGGCGTCCGGGTCAAGGTCGACCAGTGTGCCGGTCAGTCATTCATCCGTTCGTACGCGACGTTGGTGAGTTCGACGGACAACACCGACGATGTCATCAGCTATCTCGGTGTCACCACGGCATTCTGACCGCGACGAACCCGTGTCCGACAACTTCGAACCCCTTCGATGAGAGGCATCTCACCGCCATGCTGAAACGTCCTGTGGCTCTGGCCATGTGTGCTCTCGCCGTATGCGCGACGGTCGCCGCATCACCGGTGGCGTCTGCTCAGCCGGCCCCTCCGGGCCCGTTGCCGCCGACCCCCGGCGACGCTGCGCCGCCGCCCCCGCCGGACAACGGATTGGTGCCGTCGGGCGCCCCCGGCACGGTGATCACGCCGGACGGCTGGACACTCACCGTCGTTGCTTCTGATGAAACGCAGCTTCCGGTGGCACCGCTGACCACCGCGACGTCCTCACGCGAATATCTGGTCGGGGGCACCTTCGCCGGAGCGGTTTCCGGGAATGGAACCACCGAACTGGATGGCGGCACACTTGATGTCGGCTACCAGATTGGTTGTGGCGCCGAATTGAAGCAGATGCGGTTGATCGGCCAGGCCGGTCTCGGCGACTCGGGTATTGCGTTCGACTCGGTCATACCGGGCGGGCTGTCGGCTCCGATGACGGGCAAGATCGAGATCCACCCGTTTCCCGGCAAGGTGACCCAGGTGTCGGTCAACAAGAAGACCTACAAGGAGGCTCCGGTCCGCGTGACGCTCAAAGACATCCACATCAAAGTCGACGGATGCCTCGGCCAGTCGTTCATCCGGTCGTACGCGACGTTGTCCAGTTCGACGACCGACACCAGCGACGTCGTCGCCTACTACGGCGTCACCAAATCGGTGTGAGCCCGCTCATGGGGCCCCCGGCACTGGGGATGGCTTTCTGCGCAGCGCTCGCTGGCGTCACGGTCGCTTTCGCTGCGGCCGCGGCGGCTGACCCCGGTGCGCCTGCGCCGGTCGATCCGGTGATACCCACCGGACCGCCGGTTGGGGACGCGCCCGTGGCGCCGCCCCAGCCTTCGGGGCCGGCCATCCCCGGTCTCGGCGTGCCGCTGGGCATCGGGGGCCTGGGGTTGCCCCCGGACACGGTAGGCCTGGACCCGACGACCGTGCTGGGCCAGCAGCCGGTCCCGTCACCGCCGGGCATGGGGCCGGGGACCCCGCCGCCCCTGTCGATCTTCAACAATGCCTACACCCCGCTGCCGCAGTACGTCGAACCCTCGGCGCCGGGCCAGGGCGTGCCCTTCGGCGTCGAGCCGGGCCAGGAGAACACCGCCATCGCGCGGTCGGAATGGTTCGGCAGTTGGATCGACCTGTACCGCGACGGTCGGCTCAGAGGAGGCATGCTCGGCCAGATGCCCGAGTCGCAGCTGGGCCAACCGTTGCCCGGTACTGCGCCACCACCCGGGACGAACCTGCCGCCGGGCCTGGTCGATCATCTTCCCGAGCCGGCCCCCGAGCAGGTGCAGCTGCCTGCGGAGCCTCCGGTCGGCTAGCGGCTCGACCGGGGACACGGTCTGCCGCGGACGCAATGCCAACCAGTCAATGTCGCGCCGCGCGGCAATCGCAAGGCTGACGCAAGAGGCCCCCTCCCCTGGAAGGGGGCCTCCACCGGGTTGCGCGGTGGTTACTCCGACTCGGCCTCGGCCGACACGTCGTCTTCGGATTGTGCGGCATCGGCGTCGTCGCTATCAGGAGCATTGCCGTGCGACCTGGCGCCGGGACCCCGTGACGAATCGGGGACGTCGGTCTGCTCGATGTCCGCATCCTCCCCGGAATCATCGGCAATATCCGTTGTGTCCTCGAGCTCTTCGTCGGAGTCGGTCTCCGGTTCGGGCTCGACGTCATCGACGGACTGCTCGTCGTCGGAGATGTCCACGGAATCTTCGCCTGACTCGACGTCATCGGCCGCGCCGGATTCGACTGCGTCTGGATCGGTCGCCCGAAGCTGCGTGTCGTCGGAACCGGCGGACTCGCCGTCCACTGCGGGTGCACCCGCCGCGGCCTTCGCATCGTCGGCGGCCGCGGTCGCTTCGAGCGGGGCCGCTGAAACGATGGCGCCGCTGATCTGCGCTTCCTCGTCGGAGGATCCCTGTCCACCGATCAGGCTGAAAGCCTGCTGGAAAAGCGACACGTCATAGGCGATCTCGTCGCGGATCGTGGTGAAGATCTCCGGAATAGCGGTGCCGAGGTTGTTGATCACCGAATTGACGTAGTCAGGGATCTTCTCGTCTTCGTTGACCAGTACGAGGGAGGCGATCGAGACGGGAAGCAGTGCGGCCATCAGGAAGTCGGTGAACGCCGCGCCGACGGCCGAGGTGATGGCGAAGGCGTTGTGGTATGGAAATGTGGCGAGCTCCACCAGCAGCTGGATGGGGTTGTCGGCGTCGGTGAGCACCGCATCTGCTTGCGCGGTAGTGACCTGTTTCTGGGCGTTCTCGGTTTCCTCGACAGCGGAAGCCCCTGGGTTGAACAGGGCGGCGAACAGGCCGATGTCGTAGCGGATCTCGTCCTGGATCGCAGTGAAGATCCCCGGGATCGCGCCGCGGAGATTGGTCAACACCTGGTCGACGTAGTCGGGTATCTTCTCGTCTTCGTCGACCACCACGAGGGAGGCGATCGAGAACGGGAGCAGCCCGGCCATCAGGAAGGCGGTGAAGGCGTCACCCACCGCCGAAGTGACGCCGTAGATGTTGTGGTAAGGGAACGTGAGCAGCTCGATCGCCAACTGCAGCGGATTGGTGCCCAGGGCGAGCGCGGCGGAACTCCCGACCCCCGGCGCGTTGTCCTGCCACACAATCACGGCATCCGAGACCAAGCGCAGCGTCGCCGGCACCGGGTCGAACAGTGCGGGGTCGGCGGCGGTGTGCGGCGACGACGCATCCAAGACCGTGGGCGGAATCTCGGTTGCCGCGGCCTGCGGCACCCCTGCGGACATCACGATGCAGGCCGCGGACATCAGCCCGAGGAGCGATTTGCCAACAGGTACGTGCATGGGGGCCGCCTTCGACGCAGTCAGGTTAGCTGTGGTGCTCAATCTATCGCCCGAGCCGACCTGGACCCTGGTTGGAATGCAACGAAAAAGCTAGCGGCAGGTGAACAGTTGGAGATTTGCGGGGAGCCTGCCGGGCAATGCCGTCAGCCGCCGCGCGCCGTCGGTGCGCGCAGGTTCTGCAGCACCGCCATCGCGGCGTTGTGACCGCCGATCCCCGACACGGCCCCACCTCGCCGGGCTCCGGACCCGCACAACAGGATCCGGTCATACTCGGTGCTCACCCCCCAGCGCTGCGCAGGGGTACTCAAGGGCTCGTCGTCCGCGGCGAGCGGCCACTGCAGTGCCCCGTGGAAGATGTTGCCCCCGGTCATTCCCAACGTGTTCTCCAAGTCGGCCGTGGTCTGCGTTTCCAGACATGGCCGCCCCTTCGCGTCACGCATCACGAGATCCTGAACCGGCTCGGCCAGAACAGAGTCCAGCGAATCGAGGACCGACGATGTGAGCTGGGCGCGGATGTCTTCCGGATCGGCTGATGTGGTCAGACGATGTGGTGTGTGCAACCCGAACACCGTCAGTGTGTGGGCGCCGGCTGCCCGTAACTCGTCGGACACGATGGTGGGGTCTGTCAGTGAATGGCAGTAGATCTCGAGCGGTAGCGGATCGGGCAGCCGGCCGGCCTCGGCGCTCGTTCGGGCCGATTCGAGTTGGGAGAAGGCTTCGTTGACGTGGAAGGTGCCGGCGAAAGCCCGTTCGGCGGTCATCTCGGTGTCGTGCAGTGCGGGTAGCCGGGACAACATCATGTTGACCTTGACCTGCGCGCCGGTGGCCAGTGGGCGGGGTGGCGCGCCGAGGAGGCCGTCCAGTTTCGCGGGCGTCACATTGGCCAGGATCACCGCGCCGTGCACCCGGTGAACCTCGTCGTGGGTGCGGTAGCGCACCTCGCCGTCCGAGTCTACCGCGTAAACCTCGGCGCCGGTGATGATTTCGGCCCCGAAGCTGGTGGCCGCGGCAGACAGCGCACCGGTGACCGCGCCCATTCCGCCGACGGGGACCTGCCATTCGCCGGTTCCGCCGCCGAGCACGTGGTAGAGGAAACACACGTTCTGCACCAGCGACGGATCGTCGAGTGCGGCGAAGGTTCCGATGAGCGCGTCGGTGGCCAGCACCCCACGCACCAGATCACTGCGTACCGCTTCGCGAATGATCTGGCCGATCGGCTCGCTGCTCAGCCGGCGCCAGAAGCCGAGAGCGCCGCCGTCGCCGGCTGTCATGGCCCGCTCGACGGCGCGACGGGTGGGCAGCGGCCCGGTCAGCGTCGGCCACAGTCGCTGGGCCACCGTCCGGCAGCGGAGCGCTAAGTCCGCGAAGGGCGTCTCGTCGTCGGCCGCGCCGATCTCGGCGAAGGTGTGCGGCGGACCGATCAGCAGGCCGGTCGATGGATCGGCCGGATCAGGGGTGTAGGACGAGAACCGGCGCCGGGCCAGCCGGATGCGCAGGTTCAGGTCCTCGATGATGCGGCTGGGCAGCAGGCTCACCAGGTACGAATAGCGCGACAGCCGGGCCTCGACCCCGTCGAACGCGTGCACCGAGACCGCGGCCCCGCCGACGTGGCCGAGTCGCTCCAGCACCAGCACCCGGCGTCCGGCGCGGGCCAGGTAGGCGGCCGCGACCAGGCCGTTGTGCCCGCCGCCGAGGACGACTGCGTCGTAGTCCGATTGCGTCAGCTCAAGTAGCCTTCGACCTCGTCGGGTGGCCGGATGCGGGCCTCCTGTGGATCCCTACCCGTCTCGCGGAGTGCGCGGCGCTGCCGCAGCAGATCCCAGCACTGGTCGAGTTGGATCTCGATCGTGCGGAGCCGGGCATGTTCTTCGTCTTCGTCGATCTCGTGGCGCTGCAGCTTGGCGCGCAACTCCCGCTCCTCGGCGACCAGCCGGTTCACCTCGGCGAGGAATTCCTGGTCTTTGCTCACCCGTCCAGTCTGCCCGACTACCGTGGGTGTCGTGACGCAGAATTCCGCGGACAAGCCCGAGATCGATTTTCCCGACGGCCCGGCCCCCACCGAGCTGGTGACCGAGGACCTGATCGTCGGCGACGGCGCCGAGGCGGTGCCCGGGGCCAACGTCGAGGTGCACTACGTCGGCGTCGAGTACGACACCGGTGAGGAGTTCGACAGCTCCTGGAACCGCGGACAGTCGATCGAGTTCCCGCTGCGCGGGCTGATCCAGGGCTGGCAGGACGGAATCCCCGGCATGAAGGTCGGCGGCCGGCGCAAGCTGACGATTCCGCCCGCCCAGGCCTACGGGCCGGCCGGCGGTGGGCATCGGCTCTCCGGCAAGACGCTCATCTTCGTGATCGACCTGCTGGCTACCCGTTGATCTGAGCTTCCTCAGGGCTGGAACAGGATTCCGTCATCGGAGGCGGCCCTCATCAGCTGTGGGATCGTCAGCGTCCCGTATCCGGTGTGCACCGGCCCCCGGGCCGACCCCAGCCAGGGCACCACACCGGGGTCGGGGACCACGTCGAGGTGATAGGCCTGCACACCGGGCAGGTGGTACTGGAAGAAGTTGCCGAGGAAATCCACCAGGAACACCAGGCTGCCGATGATGCTCCTGCCCCACAGCGCGGAGGCGTTCTGCAGCGGGTAGGCGGCCGCCGGGTCGCCGATCATCACGATCGGGCCGTAGTGCGGTTTGCTTCCGCCTCCGGGCACATAGCGCGGCATGAACGGCTGCAGGCCGGGTAGATCGGTGGCCAGAATCGGCGCGGCGCTGCCGTATGTCCCGATGTTGACGAACATCGAGTCGGCGCCGTTGCCCGGCACGACCGTGTTCATGCCGGGCGTCTCGAATCCGATTCCGGCAAGGCCGATCTGCTGTGCGACGTACTGGGCCTCCCAGCCGCCGAGCGAGTGGCCCGTGACGAAGATGTCGTCGGTGTCGTAGCCCTGCTCGGCTGCCTCGGCCTGCACCCGCCGGGCGAAGTGCAGGGCGTCGTGGAACGCCAGCGGCGTGGTCGGCGTGAAGATCACCTGCATGTCGGCCAGCACCTGACTGACCGTGATCAGCGGGTTGAACAGCAGATGGGTCCCTCCGGTGGTGCCCTGGTAGGAGATGATGATCTGCTGCTCGGGTGTCGTCCAGACTTTGGCCACCATGCCGGAAAAGATGTTGGTCGAAGACATCTGGAATCCGTCCACGGTGAACGGCACCAGTCCGCCGGGGGTGGTTCCGAGGCCGTAACCGGCGGCCGACGCGTTGAGGAATTGGGCCACGGTCGGGGTCGGGGCCGTCGTGGGGCCGGTATAGGTCAGCGTCGGAATCACCGGTTGCACGGCCGGTTCCCGGTCCAGCCCGATCAGCCGCTCCAGTTCCCGGAACGCGGCGAACAGCAGGTCGTTGATCGGCGCGAGGGTGATCGGGCTTTGGGGTCCGTCCGCCGATGTGGTGAAGCCGAACGCCTGCAGCACGTCGTTGACCAGACGTCCGGGCAGTTCGAGCAGTTCGGCGAGCGGGGACAGCGGCTCGGGCGCGCTCGGCGCGGTCTGCGCGGCGGTGCTCGCTTCGGCGACCAGGACCAGTGCCGGCGTCGCGCTGTCCGCCGGGT
>NZ_JBSWXU010000047.1:0-33999 GCF_056160785.1 Mycobacterium sp. ABE4_509
CGCCCCGGTCGCCCGGGCGCAGTGCGGGCCGCGGCCGGATCGGGTCGGCGTCGAACGACGGCCGCGGCGGATTCCAGCTGATCGAGTCCAGCGGCAGCCGCAGGCCGGCCGGCGAGTCGCCTTCCAGCAGCACGATGCGGCCGCGGCGCAGCGTCCAGTCCGCACTCGCCCAGCCGGTGTCGTCGTCGCGCCGGTGCAGTGGCAGCACGTAGGCGGTGGCCTCGTCGACCGGGCTTTCCAGGCGCGCGAGCAGTTCGGCACGGGCGTCCGGGCTGTCGGCTTCGAGGTCGTCGGCTCCGGCCACCGGCAGCCCCGCGGGCTGACGCACCGAGGCGGCCAGCCGACTCAGTGGGTCCTCGTAGGCGGGGCGCACCTGGCTGGCCGGCAGCCCCAGACCGTCGGCGATGGCGCCGAGCAGCGCATGCGCGGCGGATTCGGGGGCCGCCGAGTTGGCGTTGGGATCCTCCGGCCAGGGGTCGGCCAACAACCCGGCGTCGGTCCACAACGGTTCCCCGTCGGTACGCCAGAGCAGACCGATCTGCCAGCGCGGCAACGGCTCGCCCGGATACCACTTGCCCTGGCTGCGCTGGACCAGCCCGGTCGGGGCCCACACCTCTTTGAGCCGGGCGGCCAGGGCCGAGGCTCGTTCGCGTTTGTGCGGCCCGTCGGCGTCGGTGGTCCATTCCGGGTCGACCTGGTTGTCGATGGAGACGAACGTCGGCTCACCGCCGACGGTCAGCCGGACGTCACCGGCGACCAGTTGTTCGTCCACCCGCTCGCCGAGCGCGTTGATCGCCGCCCAGGACTCCTCGGTGTAGGGCAGGGTGACGCGCGGATCCTCGTGCACCCGGGTGACGACGTTGCTGAACTCCAGCGACGTCTCGGCCTTGCCGGTCGCACCGGTGATGGGTGCCGCCGACTCCGGATGCGGAGTGGCCGCCAGCGGGATGTGCCCTTCGCCGGCGAACAGGCCCGAGGTGGGATCCAGCCCGATCCAGCCGGCGCCCGGGATGTACACCTCGGTCCAGGCGTGCAGATCGGTGAAATCCGCGGCCGGGCCCGACGGGCCGTCGAGGGCCTCCACGTCGGACGTCAGCTGCACCAGGTACCCGGAGACGAACCTGGCCGCCAGCCCCATCTGGCGCAGGATCGAGACCAGCAGCCAGGCCGAATCGCGGCAGGAACCGATACCGCTGCGCAGCGTGAAGTCCGGGGACTGCACGCCCGGTTCCATCCGCACGCTGTAGCCGACATCGGCGTTGACCGCGCGGTTGAGCGCCACCAGGAAGTCGATGGTGCGGGTGCCGGAGGCCACCGAGAAGTTGTTCACCCACTGCGCGGCGAGGTCCCCGGGACCGGAGCCCTCACCGTCCTCGTCGACGGGCTTGAGGTAGGGCTTGAGGTCGTTGGCCAGCGCCTTGGGATAGGTGAAACCGACCGTCTCGGCGTACTCCTCGATGAAGAAGTCGAACGGGTTGATCACCTTCAGGTCGGCGATCAGCCCGACGGTGATGGACAAGGTGCGGGCCCGGCTGGGGAAGACCAGCCGGGCCAGGAAGTTTCCGAACGCGTCCTGCTGCCAGTTGACGAAGTGGTCGGCAGGCTCGACCTGCATCGAATAGGCCTCGATCGGGGTGCGCGAGTGCGGTGCGGGACGCAGCCGGACGACATGCGGATAGATCTCGACGAGGCGGTCGAACGTGTAGCTGGTGCGGTGCTCCAGCGCCACCTTGATACCCATAACGGGCAATCCCATCACACCGGCGACCCCGACGCAGATCACATCAGGTCACATCAGGCGCGTCGGCCCAACTCGACGCCCAATTCCTCGGCTGGCACCGGATGCCCGTCGGCGCAGACGACTTCCACGCCGGCGGGCGCGCCGCACCCCAGATGGGTCAGCCGTAGCGGAGTGTCGCCGAGGTGTTTGCGCCCCCACTCGAACATCGCCCAGACCACCGGCATCAGTTCGGTACCGGCCTCGGTGAGCACGTACTCGTCACGGGCGCGCTGCCCCGGCTCCCGGTAGGGGCGCTTGGCCAGCAGCCCTGCCTCGACCAATTCGGTCAGCCGTGCCGAGGTGGCGGCCTTGGTGATCCCGACCCGGCGGGCGAAGTCGTCGAAGCGGGTGGTCCCGTAGAAGGCCTCGCGCATGATCAGCATCGCCGACTTGGTGCCCAGCAGGGCCATGGTCTTTTCGATCGGGCACCGCCCGACCGCCGACCAGGAGTCGCGGTCTCGCAGTCGCCCCTGCAGCACTGTCATGCACATCACCCCGCAGCTGGGTTGTCGGTACTGAACTTAGGTGGTTCCATCTGAGTATAGAGAGCAGTACTCAGCGACGAGTCTCAGGAGGAACCCCATGACCGAGTATTCCGACCGCGACGCGGTGATCGTCGGTGCGGTCCGCACCCCGGTGGGCAAGGGCAAGCCCGGCGGCGGGCTGCACCCGGTACTGCCCGCCGACCTGCTGGCGCACAGCTTGCGCGAACTGGTGGCGCGCACCGGGATCGAGGCCGGCGAGGTCGAGGATGTGATCGCCGGCGCGGTGACCCAGGTCGGCGACCAGGCGGTGAACATCGCCCGCAACGCCCTGCTCGGGGCGGGTTTCCCGGAGAGCGTCCCGGGTACCACCGTCGACCGCCAGTGCGGCAGCAGCCAGCAGGCGATCAGCTTCGCCGCCCAGGGCGTCCTGGCGGGCGCCTACGACGTGGTGATCGCCGCGGGAGTGGAGTCGATGAGCCGGGTGCCGATGGGGTCCTCGGTGCTGCCGGGCAGCGATCCGTTCGGCTCCGGGGTGGCGGCCCGCTACCCGGACGGGCTGGTGGCGCAGGGCATCAGCGCCGAGCTGATCGCCGCGAAGTGGCGCCTGACCCGCGCCGAACTCGACGAGTTCTCCGCACACAGCCACCAGAAGGCCGCGCGGGCCACCAAGGACGGGTTGTTCGACAACGAGCTGGCCCCGATCGCCGGGCTGGCTACCGACGAGACCATCCGTCCGGACACCACCGTGGCAACGCTTGCCGGCCTGCGGCCCGCGTTCTACGACGAAGCCCTCGGCGCACGTTTCCCGCAGATCGACTGGGAGATCACCCCGGGCAACAGCTCACCGCTCTCGGACGGCAGCGCCGCGGTGATGATCACCAGCGGAGCGGCGGCCCGGCGGCTGGGGCTGCGCCCGCTGGCGCGGGTGCACACCACCGTCGCCGTCGGCTCCGATCCGCTCTACATGCTCACCGGTGTCATCCCGGCCACCGAGAAGGTGCTCGCGCGGGCCGGGCTGTCGATCTCCGACATCGACCTGTTCGAGGTCAACGAGGCCTTCGCACCGGTGGTGCTGTCCTGGGCGCGAGACACCGGAGCCGATCTGTCCCGCACCAACGTCAACGGTGGAGCCATCGCGATCGGGCACCCGCTCGGTGCCAGCGGCGCCCGCATCATGACCACGCTGGTCAACGCGCTCGACCAGCGCGGCGGCCGGTACGGATTGCAGACGATGTGCGAGGGCGGCGGCATGGCCAACGCGACGATCATCGAACGCCTCTGACCGCGTGATTTCGGCGTGTTCGTCGTCGCTCAGCGCAGACGAGCACGCCGAAATCGCGCCCGCTCAGGCGCGGGTGAGCTCGAACAGCGGGATGGTGCGGGTGGTCTTGGCCTGGTAGTCGGCGAACACCGGGATCTGCTCGATGATCTTCGGGTAGGTGGCGTCGCGCTCGTCGCCGGGCAGCTCGCGCACCGCGACCGGGTAGGTCTCGGCGCCCACCTCGATGCTGGCCGCCGGGTTGGCACGCAGGTTGTGCACCCAGGCCGGATGCTTGGGCGCGCCCGCGTAGGACCCGATGATCAGCATCTTCCCGTCAACGGTCAGGTAGGCCAGCGGCGAGACCCGCGGGGCACCCGACCTGGCCCCGGTGGTGTGCAGCAGCAGCAGCGCCGCACCCTCGAACGGGCCACCGACCACGCCGCCGTTGGCGCGGAACTCGTCGATGATGGCGCGGTTCATGTCCTGCAGCGCCGACACGTCGGCCGCCAGCTTACTCTTGTCGGTGTCTGTGCTTTCAGTCATGCCTTGTCCAGCTTCTCCGGCTTGGCGTCTATTCCGGATTCCTTGCGCTGCGCAGCGGTGATCGGCGCGGGTGCGTCGGTCAGCGGATCGACGCCGCCGCCGGACTTCGGGAAGGCGATCACCTCGCGGATCGAATCCATGCCGGCCAGCAACGCCACGATCCGATCCCAGCCGAACGCCAGACCGCCGTGCGGAGGCGCACCGAAGGCGAATGCGTCGAGCAGGAAGCCGAACTTCTCCTGGGCTTCGTCGTGGTCGATGCCCATCATCGCGAACACCCGTTCCTGGACGTCGCGACGGTGGATACGGATCGACCCGCCACCGATCTCGTTGCCGTTGCACACGACGTCGTAGGCGTCGGCCAGTGCCGACCCCGGGTCGGTGTCGAACGTCGCCTCCGACTCGGGTTTGGGCGCGGTGAACGCGTGGTGCACCGCCGTCCAGGCCCCGGAGCCGACGGCGACGTCCCCGGCGGCGGCCGCCTCGCCGGCCGCCTCGAACAGCGGCCAGTCCACCACCCAGGTGAACGCCCATGCGGCGGAGTCGATCAGGTCCAGACGCTTCGCGATCTCGATGCGGGTGGCCCCCAGCAACGCGCGCGCCGACTTCGCCGGCCCGGCGGCGAAGAACACGCAGTCCCCCGGTGCGGCGCCGACGTGGGCGGCCAATCCGGCGCGCTCGGCGTCGGACAGGTTCTTGGCCACCGGACCGCCGAGCTCACCGTCCTCCCCGAGCAGCACGTAGGCCAGGCCCTTGTGCCCGCGCTGCTTGGCGAACTCCTGCCAGCCGTCGAGCGTGCGGCGCGGCTGCGACGCCCCTCCCGGCATGACCACCGCACCGACATAGGGCGCCTGGAACACCCGGAACGGGGTGTCGGAGAAGAACTCGGTGCACTCCACCAACTCGACGCCGAAGCGCAGATCCGGTTTGTCGGTACCGAACCGGCGCATCGCCTCGGCGTAGCTGATCCTCGGCAGCGGCAGCGGCAGGTCGTAGCCGATCAGCGCCCACAGCGCCTTCAGGATCTGCTCGGAGACCGCCATCACGTCGTCAGCCTCGACGAAGCTCATCTCGAGGTCCAACTGGGTGAACTCCGGCTGGCGGTCGGCACGGAAGTCCTCGTCGCGGTAGCACCGCGCGATCTGGTAGTAGCGCTCCATCCCCGCCACCATCAGCAGCTGCTTGAACAGCTGCGGACTCTGCGGCAGCGCGTAGAACGTGCCCGGCTGCAGCCGGGCGGGCACCAGGAAGTCCCGGGCGCCCTCAGGAGTGGACCGGGTCAGCGTCGGGGTCTCGATCTCGACGAAGTCGTGCTCGGCGAGCACCCCGCGGGCCGCGGCGTTGACCTTGGAGCGCAACCGGAGCGCCTGTCCCGGTCCGTCCCGACGCAGATCCAGGTAGCGGTACTTCAACCGGGCCTCCTCGCCCGCGGTCTCGTCGAGCTGGAACGGCAGCGGCGCGCTCTCCCCCAGAACAGTCAACGAGGTGGCGTTGACCTCGACGCCGCCGGTGGCGATCTCGGGGTTGGCGTTTCCCTCCGGGCGGATCTCGACGACACCGGTGACCGCGATGCAGAACTCCGAACGCAACCGGTGGGCCGCCGTCAGCACCTCACCCTCACGGAACACCACCTGCGCCACACTCGGTTCGAATCCCCCGTCGCCACGCTGCTGCCCTCCGGATCCGATTCCCGGGTCGCTCCGCTCCTGCCCTCCGGAGAAGCCGTCACGCAGATCGATGAAGATGACGCCGCCGTGGTCACGGCGGCGAGCCACCCAGCCGGCCAGCGTGACCGTCTGACCGGCGTCGGCGGACCGCAGCGAGCCGGCGGTGCGGGTGCGCAGCACGAAGTACTCCTCGAAGTCGGGGTATCCAAACGACTGCTCAGTCTAAGGGGCAGCGCGAGCAGGCCCGACTAGACAGCTATCGTGATCTGTCTGCTGCAGGTGGCACCGAAACGAGGGACCATGGCCAAGCATCATCCGTGCAAGAGGGTCGACCTGGATTTCGTCGACTCCGCCCCCTACCGGTTCGTCAGCACCGTGGACCTGGCGATCACCCCCGAGCAGCTCTTCGAGGTGCTCTCGGACGCGACCTCATGGCCGCAGTGGGCGACGGTCATCACCAAGGTGACCTGGACCAGCCCGGAGCCGCGCGGGGTCGGCACCACCCGCACCGTCCACATGCGTGGCGGCATCGTCGGCGACGAGGAGTACCTGGCCTGGGACCCCTACACCCGAATGGCGTTCCGCTTCAACGAATCCTCCACCGGCAGCATCTCTGCCTTCGCCGAGGACTACCGCGTCGTCGAGACCGCCACCGGGTGTCATCTGACCTGGATCATGGCGCTGGCGCCCAACGGGGTGGCCGGGCGGTTCGGCCTGTTCGCCGGGCGCCCGGTGATGGGGTGGTTGTTCCAGCGGTTCCTGCACAATCTCCGCCGCTACACCCAGCAGCACTACCCCGCGGCGCAGAACTAGTACACCGCCGACCAGGCCGAACGGCGCGGGTCGTCGGGGTCGGCGGCCATCACGTCGCGGGTGGAGGTGATCAGCCGGGTCAGCCGCTCGCCGGTCTCGTAGACCGGCCAGTGCGCCTCGTCGACGCTCTCGGTGTCACGGGCGAAATCCAGCCAGGCTCGCTGCATCCGCCGGCCGACCGAGGGCTCGAATCGGCGACCCAGCGGGTGCAGCTTGCGCCCGATGAACGAGGCGTAGCTGTGCTGGACGTGCACGATCTCGCTGCCGTGGGTGGCGCCGAGCCCCAGCATTCGCAGGCTCAGCCCGAAGTGGTCGAACCGGTACACCCGGGTGGGAGCCACCGCGCTGTACGCATCGGCAAAGGCCCAGCTGGGTCCGCCGAACATCACATCGGAACCGATCGCGACCAGTGCGCTTCGCCGCGGATACTGCGGATAGGCCTGCAGCACGGCCGCTTTGGCGTCCGGCGCGACCCGCTGGAAGTACGCGTCGATCGACGCGCGGGTGGTCGGCAGCATCGGGGGTTTGGTCCAGGCGAACATCGAGGCCTCGTGGCTGTTGGTGCCGATGATCAGCGGCACGCGGGCCAGCTCCCCGGCCCGGGCCGCCGCCAGCGGGTGGCGCGGCAACAGGTCGGTGCCGTGGGTCAGCCCGTAGGCCAGAGTCGGCGTGGTGGCCGCGCTCTTGAGTTGCACCTGCCCGGCCGCCCGGCGCAACTGCCGTTGCGGCAGCGCCTTGACCTCACCGGGCCCGACCCCGAGGCGTGCGATGAAGTCGCGGGAACGGGCCGCCCGCAGCTCGCGGTCGGCGATCAGCGGCAACGCCGGGCTCTGGGCGATGGCCCGGTGCAGCAGTCCGCGCGCGGCCGGGCTGGCCAGCAGGGCCAGCACCGAGGTTCCGCCGGCCGACTCGCCGAACACGGTGACCTGGTCGGGGTCACCGCCGAACGCGGCGATGTTGTCCTGCACCCAGCGCAGCGCCGCGATCTGGTCACGCAGCGCGAGGTTGTCGTCGAATCCCGGGCCCAGATCGCCGAGTTCGAAGCCGCCGAACACCCCGATCCGGTAGGTGATGTTCACCACGACCACGTCGCCGTTGGCCGCCAGCCGGGAGCCGTTGTACAGCTGGAACTGCCCGGCGCCGTAGACGAATGCGCCGCCGGGAATCCACACCATCACCGGCAGCGAGGCGGTGGTGTCCGGCGACCACACCGTCAGGGTCAGACACGCCTCGTCACGCACCTTCGGGTCGTCCCGGCCACCCCCGACGAACGACTTGGTCTGCGGAGGCAGCGGCCCGTGGTCGCGGGCATCGCGCACGCCGGTCCACGGCGTCACCGCAGCGGGCGCGAGGAACCGGCGTGCTCCCACCGGCTGTTCGGCGTAGGGCACGCCGCGCCAGACCCCGACGCCGCCCTCTGTCTCGCCACGCAGGTCGCCCGACGGGGTCGTGACGACCCTGGGATGTCCGGCAACGACAGGCACATTCCGAATCGTAGTGTGCAAAGCTGAACCTGCCTGGTTGGCCGGGCCGGTCACCCGGGCTCCAACCGGCTCCAACCGGCTCCAGCGGGCTGCACCTCGCGGCACCGGACCCGGGCGGCGAAACGGGGTGAAGCGATGACCTTCAACGAAGGCATGCAGATCGACACCAGCACCACCTCCACCAGCGGTGGGCGCGGACCCGGCCGCGGCATCGCGATCGGCGGCGGGCTGGGCGGCCTGCTCATCGTCGTCGTGGCGCTGTTCCTCGGCGTCGATCCCAGCACCGTGGTGCCCCAGCAGACCCAGCTCGACACCGCGGGTGCGGCCGCGGCGGGATTCGACCTGAGCCAGTGCCGGACCGGCGAGGACGCCAACCGCATCGTGCAGTGCCGCGTGGTGGCGACAGGCAATTCGGTGGACGGGGTGTGGGAACAGCTGATGCCCGGGTACACCCGACCCAGCATCCGGTTGTTCAGCGGGTCGGTGGATACTGGTTGCGGACCGGCCACCAGCGAAGTTGGCCCGTTCTACTGCCCGGTGGACCAGACCGCCTACTTCGACACGGATTTCTTCGACGTCCTGGTGGACCAGTTCGGTTCCAGCGGCGGGCCGCTGGCACAGGAGTACGTCGTCGCCCACGAGTTCGGTCACCACGTGCAGAATCTGCAGGGTGTGCTCGGGCGCGCACAACGTGACCCGCAGGGGGCCACCGGCGCGGGTGTCCGCACCGAACTGCAGGCCGACTGCTACGCCGGAGTGTGGGCCCACCACGCTGCGATAACCAGACAGGAGAGCACCGGAGTGCCATTCTTGGAACCGTTGAGCGACAGGGACATAGCCGACGCACTGTCGGCCGCGTCCTCGGTCGGCGACGACCGTATCCAGCAGGCCGTCACCGGCCGGGTCAACCCCGAGTCGTGGACCCACGGTTCGTCCGAACAACGCCAGAAGTGGTTCACCATCGGCTACCAGACCGGTGACCCGGCCCGCTGCGACACGTTCGCCACGAACAACCTTGGCTAGGGCCGCCACAGCGGTCGACGCCGTCGCCGACCGCTACCTCGAGACCATGGCCGCCCTCGACCCCTGCGCGGCGACCGAATCGGGGATCTCGGGGTACGACGACCAGATCACCGACTACTCGCCCGAAGGGGTGTCGGCGCGGGCGGCGGCTGCCCGCGCCGCGCTGCGCGAGCTCGACGACACCGAGCCGGCCGACGCGGCCGACGCCGTCACCGTGGCCGCCATGCGCGAACGGCTCGGGGTCCTGCTCGACATGCACGACGCGAAGCTCGACCTCGGTGAACTGAACGTCATCGCTTCCCCGTTGCAGACGATGCGTGACGTGTTCGACCTGATGCCCACCGACACCGACGACGACTGGGCCACAGTCAGTGCCAGGTTGTCGCAGATTCCGCAGCGCGCGGCGGGTTACGCCGACTCGCTGCGGGCCGCGGCAGCAGCGGGCCACGCCCCCGCGGCCCGCCAGGTACGCCGGGGCGTCGAGCAGGCCGGCAAGATCCAGTACCTGTTCACCCAGATGGTCGCCGACGCCGCCCCCGGCAACGTCGCGCTGCACGACGAGTTGCGCCGGCACGCCGAGGACGCGGCCAACGCCTACGCCGGGCTGGTCCGGGTGTTCCGCGAGGACATCGGGCCGCACGCCCGTGTGGTCGACGGCTGCGGGCGTGAGGCCTACCGGGTGCTGTCGCGCAGCTTCCTGGGCTCGGCGGTCGACCTCGACGAATCCTACGAGTGGGGCCTGGATCTGCTGGCGCGCATCGTGTCCGAACAGGACGCGATCGCCGAGCGCCTCTATCCGGGTGCCACCGCGGCCGAGGCGCTGCGCCGGCTCGACGGCGAATCGCGCTACGTCATCCACGGCACCGACACGCTGGCGCACTGGATGCAGGACCTCTCCGACCGAGCGGTGGATGCGTTGGCCGGCAACCACTTCGACATCGCCGAACCACTGCGGCGCCTGGAGTGCCGCATCGCCCCGACCCAGACCGGCGGGATCTACTACACCGGCCCGTCGGAGGACCTGTCGCGCCCGGGCCGGATGTGGTGGTCGGTGCCGCCCGGTGTGGACACCTTCCACACCTGGCAGGAGACCACGACGGTGTTCCACGAGGGCGTTCCCGGCCACCATCTGCAGATCGGCCGCGCGGTGGTGTTGGCCGAGCAGCTCAACCGGTGGCGCCGGATGGGCTGCTGGGTGTCCGGGCACGGCGAGGGCTGGGCACTGTACGCCGAGCGGCTGATGGCCGAGCTGGGCTGGCTCGACGACGCCGGAGACCGGATGGGAATGCTTGACGCCCAACGGTTCCGGGCGGCCCGGGTGGTCATCGACATCGGGGTGCACTGCGGGCTGACCGCGCCCGACGGCGGAACCTGGGATGCCGAGCGGGCCTGGAACTTCCTGCAGTCGCACAGCGCGATGGCCGAGGACAACCTTCGCTTCGAACTCGACCGCTATCTGGGCTGGCCCGGGCAGGCGCCGTCGTATGCGATCGGCCAGCGGATCTGGCAACAGCTACGCGACGACATGCTCGCCCGGGGCCTGACCCTCAAGGAGTTCCACAGCCGGGCACTCGATCTGGGCGGGCTGCCGCTCGACGTGATGCGCTCGGCGCTGCTGACGCAGCTCTAGAGCCGCGACTGTTCCTTGATCGCGCTGTCCGTCGTACGCAGCGGCCGGATCAGCGCATCCTGGGTGAAGGAGGCGAGCAGTTCGCCCGCCTCGGTGTGCACCGTCCCGCGGACATAGGACATGCCCGCACCGACCTGGGTGCTCTCGTGGGTGTAGAGCAGCCAGCCGTCCCAGCGCACCGGCTCGTGGAAGCTCACCGACACCGTCATCGGCGCGGTCGACACCGTCAGGTGGGCCTGGCTGGTACCGATGCCCTCGTGGGCCCGCATGGTGGTGGAAATGCCCAGGTGGCCGGTGAAGTAGGCGATCAGCGCCTTGGCGAGGTCGTCTCGGGTCGGGATGGGGTCGTAGTGCAGCCAGGCGAACAGCTCCGGCGGGCCGACCTCGTCGGGGCTGTTGACGTCGATCACGTCGACCAGCCGCAGCTCCCGGCCGATCATCGGCATCGTCGGGGAGTTGGCTTCGGCCGGCGGCACCACGTCGGGTTTGGCCAGGTGGTGGCGGATCACGTCGGCGGTCGGCACGTCGGCCAGGATCGTCGTGGTGATGCACGCCCTGCCGTTCTGCTTGGCCGTCACGATCGCACTGGCCGTCGAGCGCCCCTCGCTGACCACGTCGACATCGAGTTCGACCGGGCCGGCCCCCACCATCACGGCACGGGCGAACACGGAATAGACCGACCGTATCGATTTCTCCGGAAATCCCTTGGCCGCAGCGACAATCGAGGCGGCCATGATCTGGGTGCCTTCGACGACCTGTCGCTCATCGGTACCGGCCAGGCCTGTCTGGGCGGTGAATGTGTCCGGCCCGGAGGGTGCTGCGTCGAACAGGTCGAGCAACCCCTGCACCGTCCATTGCGTGTCTGCCGAATCCGTCGTCATGTACCTTCGCCTCCGCTCGGTGATCGTCGAGACGGAACCCTAACCGAGGTTGGCCGATAGCGGTAACGTCATTACCGATCGATTTCCGATGGCTTCGAGTTAACAAGGATGGCGCACCGATGGCCGCACGTGGCGCAAAGGCACAACCGGGCCGGCCCGCGGGCCCTGACGCCGAGTCCCGCGCGAACCGGTTCATGCGCTCGGCCCTGGCGATATTGGGCGAGACCGGGCGCACCGACTTCACCGTGCTGGAGGTCGTCGAACGCTCCAAGACCTCGCTGCGGGCGTTCTACCAGCACTTCGCCACCAAGGACGAACTGCTGCTGGCGCTGGTCGAGCGGATCATGACCGATGCCAGCGAGCGGTGGCGGACCGAGACCGATCCGTTGACCAGCACCGAGGCGTTGTACACGCTGATCCTGCGGATCAGCGCCCCAGCCGAGTCGAGCACCCAGGACAGCATCAACCGCGGCCTGACCTACTACAACGACCACCTGCTCGAGACCCGGCCCAAGGAGTTCGCGAAGGTGCTGGCTCCGCTGCACAGCCTGGTCGGCGACATCCTGCGCCGGGGCGTCGCCGAGGGCGCCTTCCGCACCGATCTCGACGTGGAAACCGACGCCGCGATCCTGATGCAGACCGTGCTGGGCGCGCTCCGGTTGCGCGATCTCGGCGCCGAGTTGAACGGGGTGCCGATCAACGGTGACCACGTGTACACGTTCTGCGTTCGCGGCCTCGCCCGGTAGTCCCGGAAAGCCCCTCTGAACTGCGAGTATTACGGGTCGAACAGCCTCTGGCGGCGTTACACCCACGCGTGGTAATGTCGTTACCATTCCGAACGGTAATGCCATTACCGTCAGCACGCACTCATCAGCCATACGCCATGCCCAGGAGCCCACATCATGCCGTCACGCGAGCTCGACTATCCGGTGTTCGACGCCGACAACCATTTCTACGAGCCCAAGGAAGCGCTCACGCAGTTTCTGCCCGAGCACCGCAAGGGCGTGATCGACTACATCGACGTCAAGGGCCGCACCAAGATCGTGGTGCGCAACCACATCAGCGACTACATCCCCAACCCGACCTTCGAGGTGGTGGCCCGGCCCGGCGCCCAGGAGGAGTACTTCCGCCACGGCAGCGGCGGCAAGAGCTTCCGCGAGGTGATGGGCAAGCCGATGAAGGCCATCCCGGCATTCCGCAATCCGCAGGCCCGCCTCGAGGTACTCGACGGGCTCGGCCTGGACTACACGATCATGTTCCCCACCCTGGCCAGCCTCGTCGAGGAGCGACTGAAGGACGACCCGGACCTGATCCTGGACATCATCCACGCGCTCAACCAGTGGATGTATGAGACCTGGCAGTTCAACTACGAGGACCGGATCTTCTCCACCCCGGTGATCAACCTCGGCGTGGTCGACCGCGCCCTGGAGGAGCTGGAGTGGTGCCTGGAGCGCGGCGCCAAGACGGTGCTGGTGCGTCCGGCGCCGGTGCCCGGCTACCGGGGCACCCGCTCGCTGGGCCTGCCCGAGTTCGACCCGTTCTGGGACGCCTGCGTCAAAGCCGGCATCCCGGTGTGCATGCACGCCTCCGACAGCGGCTACTCGCAGTACCTCAACGACTGGGAGCCTGCCGAGGAGTTCCTGCCCTTCAAGCCGACGTCGTTCCGGATGGTCGCGATGGGCAAGCGCCCCATCGAGGACACCATGGCCGCGCTGGTCTGCCACGGCGCGCTGACCCGCAACCCGGACCTGCGCATCCTGTCGATCGAGAACGGCGCATCCTGGGTGCCGTACCTGTTCTACCAGTTCAAGGACGTCTACTCGAAGATGCCGCAGGAGTTCCCCGAGGATCCCGTCGAGGCGTTCAAGCGCTGCGTGTACGTGGCGCCGTTCTGGGAGGACGACTTCAAACAGATGGCCGAGCTCTGCGGCATCGACCGCATCATCTTCGGCTCGGACTGGCCGCACCCCGAGGGGCTGGCAGATCCGATCAACCTGGTCGGCGACCTCGAGGCCCAGGGCCTCGACGCCGAGGGCATCCGCAAGGTGATGGGTGGCAACCTCGTCGACCTGTTCAAGGTCCCCAACAAGAAGGTATTCAAGCCCGACGTGCCCGCCCTCGTCATCGCTTGATCATCACTTCGTCCAGCAGCCGCGGCCGCACCGGCATCAGCCGGTACGGTCGCGGCTGACCGGCATTCGACCCCGAGAGGCTCTCGCCCACCCATGACCGATACCACCGCAAACCCGGAGCAGCTGCTGTTCGCCACGACGACACAGACTTTCCTGGAGAAACAGGGATCGCTGTCGCACGTGCGGGGACTGCATGACTCCGACGTCTCGTTCGACCCGCAGTGGTGGCAGCGCGCCGCCGAACTGGGCTGGGCTAGCCTGCTGGTGCCCGAGGAACTCGGTGGCGGCAGCGTTTCCGGTGACGGCCTGGCCGACCTGGCGCTGGTGGCCGAGCAGGTCGGGCGGACCGTGGCGCCGGGCCCGCTGCATACGGTCAGCGTGATCCTCGCCGGGCTCGTCGAGGCGCCTGCCGGCCACGAGGACTCGATCGAGGCGTTGGTGGCCGGCGAGCTGGTGGCCGGCTGGGCGGTCTATGAACCGGGCCGGGCCTTCGCACCGCTGCAGACCGGGATCTCGACGGTGGCCACGCCCACCGGGTCCGGCTACCGGATCGACGGTGTCAAGGACCGGGTCGAGGCTGGTGCCCAGAGCGGTGCGGTGTTGGTGGTCGCCGAATGCGAGGGAATGCTGCGGCAGTTCCTGGTTCCCACCGACGCCACCGGCGCCACGGTGTCCGAACAGCAGTCGGTCGATCTGGTCAAGCGCTACGCCAGGATCGAGTTCGACGGTGTCGAGGTCCCCGAGAGCGCCGTCGTCGGCACTGCCGAGCAGACGCCTGCCATCATCGAGCGCCAGCGCCAGGTCGCGCTGGTACTGCAGTGCGCCGAACTGGTCGGCATTCTGGACGCGGTGCTGACGATGACCACGCAGTGGCTGTTCGACCGGCACAGTTTCGGCCGCCCGTTGGCGTCCTATCAGGTGCTCAAACACCGCGCCGCGGACATGAAGATGTGGTTCGAGGCCTGTCGCGGCACCACCGCCGCAGCCGTTGCCGCGGTTTCCGGGCGCAGCGCCGACGCCGCGAAACTGGTCAGCGTCGCCAAAGCCTATGTGGCCGAGCGGACCCCGGTGATGCTTCAGGATTGCGTCCAGTTGCACGGCGGGATCGGCGTCACCTGGGAACACGATCTGCACCTCTACTTGAGGCGGGCGGCCCTCTACCGCGCCACGTTCGGCTCGCCCGAGGACCACCACCGCGCCGTGTACGCACTGAGCAGGAAGACACAGGCATGACCGACACCGTGACGTCGACCGAGACCACCGAGAGCGTCGAGGAGTTCGCGGCCCGCGCTCGCACCTGGCTGGCCGAGAACATGCCACCCATCGACCCGGACGACCCTCCGTTCTGGGTCCGCGCCGAAGCCCAATCCTGGGAACGCGCCAAGGAACTCCAGAAGCGGCTCTTCCAAGGCGGATTCGCCGGAATCTGCTTTCCCCGCGAATACGGCGGCCTGGGCTTGGACTACGCCTACCAGAGGGCGTTCAACGCGGAATGCCGCCGGTACGAGATGCCGCTGATCCTGAACACGCCGTCGTTCACGATCTGCTCGGCGACGATCCTCGACATGGGCAGCGAAGAACAGAAGCGTGATCGCATCTCGGCGGCGATCCGCGGCGACGAGATCATGGTCCAGTTGCTCAGCGAGCCCAACGGTGGATCCGATCTGGCCGGGGTGATCACCCGTGCCGACCGCCAGGGCGACAAGTGGATCATCAACGGCGCCAAGACCTGGAGCACCAGCGCATTCGCCGGCGACTACGGGCTGATGCTGGCCCGCACCGACTGGACCCTGCCCAAACACCAGGGCCTGACGATGTTCCTGGTGCCACTGAGCGCACCGGGGATCACGATGCGCCGGATCAAAGAGGTCAACGGCAACGAGGAGTTCTGCGAAGAGTTCTTCGACGGGCTGGAGCTCGGCGACGACGCAGTCGTCGGCGAGGTCAACGACGGATGGACGGTCGCGACCCGCCAGCTCCACCACGAGCGCCGGGCTGTGGGCGGCGGGTCGGAGTTCGCCAGCGGAACCGAAGCCGAGAATGCCAGCGAGATGCCGCCCAACCACATCGCACTCGCCGAGGCCACCGGGCAGGGCGACGATCCCCGGGTCCAGGACCTGGCCGGGCGGGCGCTGGTACGTCGCCTCGTCAAGGAACATCTGATCGAGCACGTTTTCCGTGGCGTCTCCGACGGATCGCTACCACCGACGTCGGGAACGTTGATCAGGCTGTTCCATGCCGAGACGACCGAGCTGGAGGTCGACACCGCACTGGCCATCGCGGGCACCGCCGGTGTGGTCGACGACGGCAGCGGCTTACTCGACGTCGGAGTGCGTTACCTGTCCCGCCAGACCGGATCGTTGGGCGGCGGCACCTCCGAGATGGCCCGCAACGTCATCGGCGAGCGAATCCTGGGCTTCCCCCGCGAGTTCGCCGCGGACCGCGGCGTGCCGTTCAACGAGGTCAAGCGCAACAAGAGCTGAACCCGGCTCGCGTTCTCAGAACAGCGCCGCCTGATAGGCCGGCGGCGGCTGCGGTGGCGGGGCCTCCCGGAACGCCCGGCCGTCACCGGCCAGACCATGCCGGGCCACCAGCGGCGCGACCCGTCCTGCCAGCATGGCGCGGTAGTCGGGCGGCAGGTATGCCCCGCGACGGTACAGCCGCCGGTATTCGCCCACCAGTTCCGGGTGCTCGCGCGCCAGCCAGTCCATGAACCAGCCCCGGGTGGCGCCACGCAGATGCAGCCCGAACACCGTCGCGCTGGTGGCTCCCGCCCCGGCGATGTCCCCGAGCAGACCGTCGAGGTGCTCCTCGGAGTCGGTCAGACAAGGCAGTACCGGGGCCACCATGACATGACAGTCCAGGCCGGCCTCCCGCACGGCTGAGATCAACGCGAGCCGCGCCTGCGGTGTCGGCGTGCCGGGTTCGACCTGGGCGTGCAGCTGCGCTCCGTCGACACCGCAGCCGACGGCCAGCGACACCGCGACCCCCACCCGGACCCGGCGGCTCGCGTCGACGAGCGTCGGCAGATCGCGACGCAGCAGCGTGCCCTTGGTGAGGATCGAGAACGGCGTGCCGGAGTCACGCAGCGCCGCGATGATGCCGGGCATCAGTTCGTAGCGGCCCTCCGCGCGCTGATAGGGATCGGTGTTGGTCCCCAGCGCGACGGTGTCCCGGCCCCATGACGGCCTGCGCAGCTCCCGGCGCAGCACCTCGGCGACGTTCGTCTTCACCACGACCTGGGTATCGAAGTCATGCCCGCTGTCGAACTCGAGGTACTCATGGGTCGGGCGGGCGAAGCAGTACCGGCACGCGTGGGAACACCCGCGGTAGGCGTTGACGGTGAATTGGAAGGGCAGACCGGAGGCCGACTTGGGGATCTTGTTCAACGCCGATTTGCACACGACCTCGTGGAAGGTGACCCCCTCGAACTGCGGCGTACGCACGCTGCGGATCAGGCCGATACGCTGCAGACCGGGCAACGCGCCGTCGTCGACGTCGATACTCTGCCCCGCCCATCGCATACCTCATGCGAACACATGTTCGATATGGTGTCAAGAACGCCATACCCGATCACGCACCAGCACCGAACACTAAGAGACACATGCCACCTGCTGATCACGACGAAGAACTGCGTGCCGAACAGGCCTATGTGGCCAGGCTCTACGAACGCCTCGACGCCGAACGGTCACGTCTGGACACCCGCTACGCCGCCGCGCTGCGCGGGCACGGCGAAACCCTGCTGGACCGCGACGTCGAGGTGCGTGCGCTGGCGCAGCAGGTGCATCGGTGGAACGTGGCCGACCACGGGCTGTGCTTCGGCCGACTGGACGGCGACACCGGCGAGCGCACCTACATCGGCCGCATCGGCCTGTTCGCCGAGGACGACGATCACGAACCGTTGCTGATCGACTGGCGCGCTCCGGCGGCCCGCCCGTTCTACGTCGCCACCGGTGCGAATCCGGAGAACGTGCGCCGCCGCAGGCAGTTTCACAACCTGGGCCGCCGGGTGCTGGACTTCACCGACGAGGTCTTCGGCGCACCCGTCGAGGGCGATCAGGACGTCTCCAGCGATGCGGCCCTGCTCGCCGCGGTCAACGCCCCGCGCGGCGAGGGCATGCGCGACATCGTCGCGACCATCCAGGCCGAGCAGGACGAGATCATCCGCTCCGACCATGCCGGGGTTCTGGTCATCGAAGGCGGCCCGGGGACCGGTAAGACGGTGGTGGCGCTACACCGTGTCGCCTATCTGCTCTACACGAAGCGCAAGCGGATGGAGAGCCAGGGCGTGCTCGTGGTGGGGCCCAACGCCGCCTTCCTCGATCACATCGGCCGGGTGTTGCCGTCGCTGGGCGAGACGAACGTGGTGTTCACCACGACCGGCGAGTTGGTGCCCGGCCTGCGGGTCACCGCCGAAGACCCACCCGGGGCCGCGAAGGCCAAGGGCTCGCTGCAGATGCTCGGGGTTCTCGACGCCGCGGTGGCCGACCGGCAACGCGTCCCGGATGAGCCGATCACGATCACCCTCTCCGACGTCGAGGTACGCATCGAACCGGCGGCGGTGGAGTGGGCGATCTCGGAGGCGCGCTCGGGCGGTCAGCCGCACAACGAGGCTCGTGCGGTGTTCATCGACGTGATCACCTGGGTGCTCACCGAACGCGCGATCGCCAAGATCGGGCGCGGTTGGCTGACCCGTGACGATCGGGCGGCCTGGGAGCATCTGCGCGCCGACCTGCTCGACGAACTCGGCGACCACGCCGGGTTCGCCTCCGCACTCGATGCGCTGTGGCCGGTGCTGACCCCGGAAGCGCTTCTCGCAGAACTCTACTCGTCGCCGCAGCGGCTCGCTGCCGCCGGTGCCGACCCGGCGCTGCAGCGCGCCGAGGGTGAAGCCTGGACGGTGTCGGACGTACCGTTGCTCGACGAGCTGGTCGATCTGCTGGGCCATGACAGCTCCGGCGAGGAGGCCGCCGAGCGGGAACGTCAGGAGGAAGCCGCCTACGCGGCCGGTGTGCTGGACCTGATGATCGGGCGCGAAGACCTGATGGACGACGAGGACCAGCTGCTGGCCTCGGACGTGATCGACGCTGACAACCTGGCCGAGCGTTTCCTCGAGCGCGACACCCGCGATCTCGCCGAACGTGCTGCTGCAGACCGTGACTGGACCTACGGACATGTGGTGGTCGACGAAGCGCAGGAACTCTCGGAGATGGACTGGCGGGTGCTGATGCGGCGCTGCCCGAGCCGGTCCTTCACCATCGTCGGCGATCCGTCCCAGCGCCGTTCGGCCGCGGGGGCCGGCTCCTGGGAAGTGGCGCTGCAACCCTATGTACCCGGGCGCTGGGCCTACCGGAAGCTGTCGGTGAACTACCGCACACCCGCCGAGATCATGGCCGTGGCCGCGGCGGTGCTGACCGACTTCGCCCCCGATGCCGCTCCCCCGGAATCGGTTCGCGCCGCCGGGGTCGAGCCCTGGTCCCGACACCTCGCCCCGGACGAACTCGCCGCGGCCGTCGCCGAGTTCACCCACGGCGAGGCCGGCCGACCGGGAACGAGTGTGGTCATCGGACCGCCCGGGGTTCCCGGTGTGCAGCCGCCGTCCTCGACCAAAGGCCTGGAGTTCGACGCCGTGCTGGTCGTCGAGCCCGCACGGATCCTCGCCGACGGCCCCAACGGCGCCGCTGATCTCTACGTCGCGCTGACGCGGGCCACCCAGCGGCTCGGCATCCTGCACTGTGAGCCGCTACCCGCGCCGTTGGCCGGTTCGACGGTGGCCTGCCGCCCGGTCAGTCCGCGCTAGCCGCCATCACGGGCGGCCGATCACCACTGGCCGAGTTGGCACCTGACGTTGTAGGGATCGTCGTGCTGGACCACGATCTGACCGTCGACGGCGATGTCACAGTGCGCGTTGGGCGCCGCCTGACCACCGCGGGTGGTGGAGCTGACCTGCATGATCGCCCACTGCGGGTCGGCCAGGGTGGTCTCGAACACCCACGGCGCACCCGGGGCCAGGCTGACCTTCTCCCGCTTGGCGAACGCATAGGCGTCGGCGTTGAAGGCCTCCATGCTCGGGGGCTGGCTGGTCAGATAGAAGATGTCGAAGTCGTAGGCTCCCGCCGAGACCAGGGTGTAGCGGACCTGATGTGCCTCCTGCGCGCTGGCCGTGGCCGGGCCAAGGACGGCCGACGAGGCTGCCGCCACCAGGGTCGCACCGACCGCCGCAGTCATTCTGGCTGTAGCTGTTCGCATGTTGGTCACATCGCCGGACGGTACCCGATCGTTACCCGCGCGATCGTTTTGGACGGCAACGCAGGTTAATGGCAAATCAAGATCCATGTCACATTCGCGTTAATACAAACGTCACACACAGACATTTCACAGAAACACAGGCGATCTAACGTCCCCAGACGACGCCGCGCGCTGTGACCGCCGCGACAATTTCACAAGCGTTCTGTAGATCCTTCACATGACGCCTCATCTGCGGATGAGCGTTGTCGACACGCAGAAAGGCCCTTCATGCAACACCCTCTACGTTACTCCTTCCGGCGATCGGCGCTGGCCGCCGGAAGTGTCCTGGCAGCAACCAGCATGGTGCTGGCCGGCTGCGGCAGCAAGGCTGGCGACGAAGGCGCAGCAAACGCGGAGTCCTGTGTGGACACCTCCGGTGACAGCATCAAAGTCGGCGCGCTTAACTCGCTGTCGGGCACCATGGCGATCTCCGAGGTAACCGTCCGCAACGCCATCGACCTGGCCGTCGAGCAGATCAACGCCGACGGCGGCGTGATGGGCAAGCAGATCCAGCTGGTCGCCGAGGACGGCGCTTCGGAGCCCGCGGTGTTCGCCGAGAAGGCCCAGAAGCTGATCAGTAGTGACTGCGTGGCCGCGGTGTTCGGCGGCTGGACCTCGTCGAGCCGCAAGGCCATGCTGCCGGTGTTCGAGGACAACAACTCGCTGCTCTACTACCCGGTGCAGTACGAGGGCCTGGAGTCCTCCCCCAACATCTTCTACACCGGCGCCACCACCAACCAGCAGATCGTGCCGGCCCTGGACTACCTCAAGGAGCAGGGCGTCACCTCGCTGTACCTGGTCGGCAGCGACTATGTGTTCCCGCAGACCGCCAACCGCATCATCAAGGCCTACGCGGCGGCCAACGACATCGAGATCCTCGGTGAGGACTACACCCCGCTGGGTTCGACCGACTTCTCCACCATCGTGAACAAGGTGCGGGGCTCCGGCGCCGATGCGGTGTTCAACACGCTCAACGGCGACTCGAACGTCGCGTTCTTCCGCGAGTACAACAACGTGGGCCTGACCCCGCAGGAGATGCCGGTCGTGTCGGTGTCGATCGCCGAGGAGGAGGTCGGCGGCATCGGTGTGCAGAACATCGAGGGGCAGCTCACTGCCTGGGACTACTACCAGACCATCGACAGCCCGGTGAACAACGAGTTCGTCGCGGCCTACAAGGAGAAGTTCGGCGCCGACAAGCCCACCTCCGACCCGATGGAAGCCGCCTACGTGTCGGTCTATCTGTGGAAGAACACCGTCGAGAAGGCCGAGTCGTTCGCCGTGGAAGACGTTCAGGAGGCCGCCGGCGGCGTCCAGTTCGACGCACCGGAGGGCCTGGTGCAGATCGACGGCGACAACAACCACATCACCAAGACCGCCCGCATCGGCGAGATCCGCGACGACGGGCTGATCTACACGATCTGGGAGTCGCCCGGCCCGATCGAGCCGGACCCCTACCTCGAGGGCTATCCGTGGGCCGAGGGTCTCTCGGGCTGACCCACAGATGGATGTCTTAGTCGGACAGCTGGCAACAGGATTGAGCCTCGGCTCAATCCTGTTGCTCGCTGCACTGGGTCTTTCGCTGACCTTCGGTCAGATGGGCGTCATCAACATGGCGCACGGCGAGTTCATCATGGCCGGCTGCTACACCGCATACGTGGTGCAGCAGGTCATCTCCAGCGCCGGGGTGTCACTGCTGGTCTCCCTGGTGGTCGGCTTCCTGGTCGGCGGTGCGATGGGCGCGCTGCTCGAGGTCACGCTGATCAGCCGGATGTATCACCGCCCGCTCGACACCCTGCTGGTGACTTTCGGTGTCGGCCTGGTGCTGCAGCAGTTGGCGCGTGACATCTTCGGCGCCCCCGCGGTGAACGTGTTCGCTCCCTCGTGGCTGTCCGGCGGTGTCGAGATCTTCGGCGCCGTGGTGCCCAAGACCAGATTGTTCATCCTGGTGCTGGCCATCGTGTGCGTGAGCGCGTTGGCGATCGCCCTGAAGGCCAGCCCGATGGGCCGCCGCATCCGCGCGGTGGTGCAGAACCGCGACCTGGCTGAAACCAGCGGCATCTCGTCGCGCAAGACCGACATCACCACGTTCTTCATCGGCTCCGGCTTGGCCGGCGTGGCCGGTGTGGCACTCACCCTGATCGGATCCACCAGCCCGACGATCGGTCAGAGCTATCTGATCGACGCCTTCCTGGTGGTCGTCGTCGGCGGGTTGGGCCAGATCAAGGGAACCGTGATCGCCGCCTTCGCGCTGGGCTTCCTCAACTCGTTCATCGAATACAACACGACCGCATCGCTGGCCAAGGTGATCGTGTTCGTGATCATCGTGATCTTCCTGCAGGTCCGCCCGCAGGGCCTGTTCACCGTGCGGACGAGGAGTCTCGTATGAGGACGCCGCGGACGCGAGGAGCGATCTCGACACTGTTGGGACGCTGGCAGACCTGGGCCGGATTCGCCATCGCCGCGGTGGTGCTCTTCGGCATCGCCCCTGCGGTGCTGTCCAGTTTTCGGCTCAGCCTGCTCGCGCAGTTCCTGTGCTACGCGATCGTCGCCGTCGGCATCGGTCTGGCCTGGGGCCGGGGCGGGATGCTGGTGCTGGGCCAGGGCGTGTTCTTCGGCCTCGGCGGCTACATGATGGGCATGCACCTCAAGCTCGCCGACGCTGAGATCGCCGGCAACGCAGTGCCGGATTTCATGCAGATCGCCGGCGTTTCGGAACTGCCGGCACTGTGGGTGCCGTTCGCGTCGCCGTTGGTGACGCTGCTGGCGATCCTGGTCGTGCCGGGTGCGCTGGCCGCACTGCTCGGCCTGGGTGTGTTCAAACGTCGGGTCAAGGGGGCGTATTTCGCGATCCTGTCCCAGGCGCTGGCCGCGGCCATGGCGATCCTGTTGATCGGTCAGGCCGAACTGCTCGGTGGGTCCAACGGGCTCAACGGTTTCCGGACGTTCTTCGGCTTCCGGTTGGCCGACCCGGTCAACCAGCAGATGCTGTATTTCATCGCCGCCGGGGTGTTGCTGGCCGTCGTCGCGCTGGCCCGCCAGCTGATGCAGAGCCGCTACGGCGAGCTGCTGGTAGCGGTGCGCGACGGCGAGGAGCGCGTCCGCTTCCTGGGCTACGACCCCGCCAACACCAAGGTCGTCGCCTACACCGTGGCCGCGTTGTTCGCCAGCATCGCCGGGGCGCTGTTCGCCCCGATCGTCGGGTTCATCACCCCGTCGCAGGTCGGCATTCTGCCCTCGATCGCGTTCCTGATCGGCGTCGCCATCGGTGGCCGGACCACCCTGCTCGGACCGGTGCTGGGCGCGATCGGCGTCGCGTGGGCCCAGACGCTGCTGTCCGAGCAGTACCCCTCGGGCTGGATCTACGCTCAGGGCGCACTGTTCATCGTGGTGGTCGGGTTCTTCCCGGCCGGCCTGGCCGGCCTGGGGATGCTGTGGGCGCGCCGCCGCAGGAAGTCCGAGACCGCCGCGGACCCCGACCCCGATTCCGAGTCCGAGGCGACGAAGGTGGGAGCACCCTCATGAGCGACGCCGAACCCGACAAGTCACCGGTTGCCGGCGGCAACGTCGGCATGGGCACCCAGTACCTGGAAGTACGCGGTCTGACAGTCGATTTCGACGGATTCAAGGCCGTCAGCGACGTCGACCTCACTCTGTTCCAGGGCGACTTGCGGTTCCTCATCGGCCCCAACGGCGCCGGCAAGACCACGGTGATCGACGCGATCACCGGTCTGGTGTCGGCCACCGGGTCGATCAACAAGTCCGGCGAAGAACTGCTGGGCAAGAAGGTACATCAGATCGCCCGCAGGGGCGTCGGACGAACCTTCCAGACCGCCAGCGTGTTCGAGGAGCTGACGGTGCTGCAGAACCTCGACATCGCCGCGGGCGCCGGACGGTCACCGTGGACGATGCTGCGGCGGCGCCCCGGTGTGCTGCCCGCCATCGAGGAGGCGGTGGAGGTCACCGGCCTGGGTGCGCTGATGGACAAGCCGGCCGGGATCCTGGCCCACGGGCAGAAGCAGTGGCTCGAGATCGGGATGCTGCTGGTGCAGAACGCCGACGTGCTGCTGCTCGACGAACCCGTCGCCGGCATGAGCCATGAAGAACGCGAGGAGACGGGTAACCTGTTGCGCCGCATCGGCGGAGAGCGCACCGTCGTGGTCGTCGAGCATGACATGGACTTCATGCGCGAGTTCGCCACCTCGGTCACCGTCCTCGCCCGCGGACAGGTGATCGCGGAGGGATCGGTGGCTGAGGTGCAGGCCAACCCGAAGGTCCAGGAGGTCTACCTCGGGACCGCGGCGGTCGCCTCCACCGGCGACGACTCAGCCGAACTGATCGAGGAGAAGTCCTGATGCTCGAGTTGGTCGACGTCCGCACCGGCTACGGCCGCACCGAGGTGATCCACGGCGTCAACGTCGAGGTGCCCTCCGATGGTGTCGCCGCGGTGATGGGCCACAACGGCGCAGGCAAGACGACACTGCTGCGGGCGGCGGTCGGTCTGCTGAAATGTTCGAAGGGCAAGGTGCTCTTCGACGGCGACGACATCACCAAGTTGCGGCCGAGCGCGCGGGTGGCCCGCGGTCTGGCCTATGTGCCGCAGGGCCAGCAGTCCTTCGGGCAGCTGACCACCGCCGAGAACCTGCAGGTCGTCGCCGACGGCCGCAAGAACGGCAAGGCGCTCATCGACGAACAGCTCGACCTGTTCCCCGCGCTCAAGGAGCTGCTGACCCGGCGGGCCGGTCTGCTCTCGGGCGGTCAGCGTCAGCAGCTGGCCATCGCGCGCGCCCTGATCACCACGCCGAAATGCCTCATCCTCGACGAACCGACCGAGGGCATCCAGCCGTCGGTGGTCGCCGAGATCGAGGAAGCCATCACCGCGCTGACCAATCGCGGCAACCTGGGTGTGCTGCTCGTCGAACAGCACATCGGGTTCGCACTGGAATCCTCGCAGCGCTACTACGTCATCGAGTCCGGCCGGATCACCTCAAGCGGCGCCGGCGGCTCGTCGTCGGAGGCCGACGTGCGCGCCGCCATGGCTATCTGACCCGACCTCGCACGAGGCTGCGCGTCTGCAGTCCGCACACCGCGCTATACAGGCTTACTGCGCATGCTCGCAACAGGATTCGACACAAGCAGCTCAACCCGATGACCCCGGCGGCAGTGCACCGCCGGGCAACCTTCAGACGTCGCCCTGCGATGCTAGTTGCCGGTGGTCCTGTTACCGGATCCCTCGGCCCAGTTCGCCCAGAACTTCGTTGGCGTGCCGACGTTGACCACACCGTTGGTCACGGCGTAGTAGCCGTCGTACACAGTGAACCTGTTCGCAGTCTTGCCAGTGCCGAAGAATCCGCCGGCGCCCCACGAGATGGTGGTGGTGCCAGAACCCCAGACGGTGACAGATCCTTTGTCGAGGGTGTACCCGGCGCCCGAACCGGGGGTGATTTCGGTTCTGGGAATGTTGTCGCCGTCGGGATCGCTGACGGTCATCGTGCCCACAGTGCAGGTGTAGAAGGCGCACGCGAGGCCACCGAAGCCACTGATTTCAGGCGCGCTGTTGATCGCGTAGATCGGGACCTTGACCGTGACTGTTGCGGTGCCGCCGAACCCGTCGGCCACGGTGGCGATGAACGCGTCCTCATAAGCGGCCAGGGCGACTCCGTTGTAGGTGCTGCCCGCAGCGCCGATCCTGGCCGCCTCGTGGCGCTCCGCCGTGGAGAGGTTGCTCGTGTAGGTGAACGAGCCGTCGGCGGCGAAGGTCACGGTGCCGCCGCGCGCGGTGGTCACACTCGATGGCCAGATCGCCGCGTCGCCGTTGGGGTCGGAGTAGGTCACCTTCCCGGTGCTGGTCTGTGTGGTGCCGGACAACGTGCCGACTGTCGGGGCCGTGGTCAACGTCAGGGTGGGTGCGTCGTTGTCCACGGTCGGCTGGACAGCCATCCGCAGGGTGACCGTGCGCCCGTTGGCGTCGGTCGCGAGCACGGTGACCACGTCGTCGGAGGTCGTGGTGTGGCCCAGACCCCCATCTCGGGTGTAGGTGAAGGCGCCGGTAGCCGGGTTGAACGATGTCACGGTGCCCTTGGCGGGGGCGGTGCCCAGCGCGTAGCCGGTGAACAGTCCCGGGTAATTGGTCGAGCCCGGCACCGTGCCCGTGACGACGTTCTCTGTCGAGGTGTCGACGTTGGCCGGGTTGATCGTGGTGGTGTTGGGCACCGTGACCGTGATCGGGGTGTTGCCGTAGTGGCCGTCGTTGATCATCACCTGGAAGCTTTGCGTGGCTCCGGCCGTCGCCGACGAGACGTAGGTGAAGTCGCCCGTGGTCTCGTTGATGGTGACGATGCCGCCGTTGTCGCTGCCGTTCTTGGTGTAGGCGGAGTTGCCGTCCAGGTCGTTGACCGACGACTCGACCAGCGAATAGGTCAGCGTGTCACCGTCGGAATCGCTGCCGTTGACCTTGCCCTTCACCACGCCGGCGGCATCGGTGTTGATCACCGAGAAGGATCCGGTGGGATTCGCGTTCGTCCCGCCGATGATCTCGACGCCGAACCTGAGCGTGTACTTGACGCCGTCGGCGGACCGCACCGGGATGTTCACGTAGTCGTACCTGTCCGCCTCGTTCTCCGAGGTCGACCTGTGGAAGAACTCCGCGTCGTGGGCCTCGGAGTCCCAGAGTGCCGGCGGAGTGTAGGTATAGCCACCGTTAGCGGTGTTGATGGTGACCAGCGCGTTGGTGTCCGATCTGTACGTGCCGCCCTGGGACACGCCGAAGAAGTCCACCGAGTTGCCGTCCGGGTCGACCGCATGGAACGACCCGGCGGCGTACATGCCCAGCGCGTTCTTGTAGTGCCAACTCTCGTAGGTGGTGCTGGTCGTGAAGGTGGTCAGGACGGCCATCTCCTGGAACCGCTTGTACATGCCGACCAGCACGACGTAGGTCGCGACCGTGAACGGATTCACCTGCGCCGCGGTCCAAGTGGGCAGCGTGATGTCCCATGCCCGTTCGGGTTCGTCGAACGCGCCGCCGTCGCCGCCGAGCAGGGCGGCGGCCTGCGCCGCGACGACTTTTCCGGACAGGCTGTCGAAGTCGGTGAGGTCCGACGTGGTGACGTTCGCGCCGGTGGTCGCCTTGATGACATGGATCGCCCACTGGGCCGGGTCGTATTCGCCGTTCAGCATGTCTTCCAGCACGGTCGCCGTCCCGACGACGGCAGCACCCATGATCTTGTACGGCGTGATGACGTTCAACGTGTCCGCACCGGGCTCGATGACGAACGGTGGAACCACGCGGTTCAGGAAGTCGCCCATCGCGTTGAGGCTGTCGGTGAACAACGAACCCGGGATCGCCGCGACGAAAAACGCTCCGGCCATGTTCAACAAGTCGGGAAGCCACCGCGCCGGATTCCCCGTGGGCACGGTGAAGACCAGGTTGTCGAGCTGGTCGTTGGCCGCGTCGAGGCTCTGATCGGTCTGGTAGTTGGTGATGTCGACGAAGTTGCGCGGTGTTCCCGGCCAGCCCGCCAATCGGCGCACCGCCCGCTCCAACGTGCCCAGGAAGTACCACTCCCCCGTCCCCGGCGCGGCCGTCGCGGCGGCGGTCACCGCTGCGGGTGCGGCGGTCGAAGCGGCGGTCACCGCTTCCGACTCCGGCACCGCAGCGGCGCTCAACGTCACCGTCGCCGACGTGTCGGATTGGCTGGGCGATTCGGGATCGGACTCGGGTGCCGCCGTTGGGGTCTCGGTCGACGCGGCAGGATCGGCCTCCGGGACCGTCGGCGCCGATTCGACCGGCGCCTCGACGTCAGGACCCTCCTCGACCTCGGACTCGGGTGACTGCGCGGGCGCCTCGTCCGGATCGTCGGTCTCCAGCTGCGGTTCTTCGTCGGAATCGGCGTCCTGCGGATCTCCGCCGGAGCTCAGCTCGGAGTCCGCATCGATGTCGGCGTCTTCGTCGTCTTCAGCGTCTTCGGCGTCTTCGGCCACCTCGGCGTCGACGTCCAGCTCGGAGTCCGCGGAGGTGAGCGAGTCCGAGTCGTCATCGTCGTCGCCGCCATCGGTGCCGTCGTCGGCACCCGCATCGGAGTCACCCCCCGACGACGTGGCCGACCCGGTGTCGTCCGATGCGCCGCCGGAGCTCGACCCGCCGTACGAGCTGGAGCGTGTCTTGCCCGGGATCGATGTGCCGTCCGAGCCGGAACTCGACGTACCCGCATCCGAGGAATCGCCTGAACTGGAACTCGACGCGCCCGCATCCGAGGAATCATCCGAACTCGCCGAAGCGACGCCCCCACCGGTGACCACCGCTGCGGCGAGCCCGACACCGACTGCGCCGACACGGAGCCACTGCACTCCCGCCGAAGTCTGGATCTTCGACGGCTTGCGATGGCGACCGCTGGTCCGACGCGGTTTCCGTGGACTGGCGGCAGCCAAGGCAGCTCCTTTGCTAAATCATCTCCGACAAAACCGGCCCCGCCCGCTAGGCGAGTGCACAGCAAATCCCACTAGACGATATGCGGTTGTCCGAACCACCGTTACTCACGCTGCGCCAGTATGTCTGACTGACATCGCGCCATCCCGTCTGCTACGACGATGCGAGCTGCGGGCTAAATTAACACAATGCTTAATCCGTCTACCAGCTAATCCGTCAATTCTTTTCTGAAAGTTGAAATACCTGCACGTTTCGGGCCGTCCCGACCGCAGCGAGCTGCGCATGTTCGGCGCCCGACACGCCGCAGACGCTGGGCACATGCACGTCCGCAGCAGGATTCGGCAAGCTCGGAGCATGAGCGCACCGGCTGAACCCGTCCTCATCGCCGAGCACGGCGGTCTCGTGATCGCGCAGTCCGGCGCCGCGGTCCTGGTCATCGACCGCGGCAACGGCGCCGGTCTCGCCGCGTTCGTCATGCTGATCGTCACGCTGGTGTGCGGCGGGTTCGGCATCGTCGCGATGATGCTCTCCGGCACCGATGCGATGCCGCCGCAGGCGGTGGTGGCGGGGGCCGGGCTGCTGGCGATCGGTATCGTGGCCGGCGTCGGAGCGCTGTTCACCGTGAAGTCGATCCGGGAGAACCGGCGCAGGCCGCTGAGCGGGTTCACGCCGACGGCGGTGTTCGATCGCGCACAGCGGGTGTACCGCGACGAGACCGGCGCCGTGGTCGCGCCGCTCGATCAGGTCCGTTTCGAGCGGCGCAGGCAGCTGGCCTCCAGCTCACCCAAGCTGGTCGCGGTGACCGCGCGGCGAACCGACGTCCTCAAACGCGGCAATCCGTTCGGCGGTGGAATCGGAGACCTCGACCAAGTGCTCACCGGCGCAGTGCACGGAACCCCGCGCTGACCGAGCCCGGGCAGCGGGATGTGGGCTGCTGCCTAGCCGCCGAGCCGGGACACCACGGCGGCGACCACCTCGTCCATCGGAACGTCGATCTGTTCGCCGGTCGACATGCTTTTCACCCCGACGGTGCCCGCCTCCAGGTCACGGTCGCCGGCCACCAGCGCGATCGACGCGCCCGACCGGTCGGCGCCCTTCATGGCGGCCTTGAGGCTGCGGTCCCCGTAGGCCGTGTCCACCCGCACTCCGGCGGCGCGCAGCCGCGCGGCCAGCACGGCCAGCGCCACCTTCGCCTCGGCCCCCAGCGGGACCGCATACACATCGACGCGGGCACCGTCGGTGACTCTGCGCCCCTCGGCGCGCAACGCCAGCAGTGTCCGGTCCACGCCAAGCCCGAAGCCGATCCCGGACAGGTCCTGGCCACCGAGCTGCTGCATCAGCCCGTCGTAGCGGCCGCCACCGCCGATGCCCGACTGCGCGCCCAGACCGTCGTGGACGAACTCGAACGTGGTCTTGGTGTAGTAGTCCAGGCCACGCACCATGCGCGGGTTGATGGTGTACGGCACCCCCAGCGCGTCCAGGTGTGCCAGCACTGTCTCGAAGTGCGTCTTCGCCGCCCCGGAGAGATGGTCGAGCATGACGGGTGCGTCGGCTGTCATCTCGCGCACCTGCGGACGCTTGTCGTCGAGCACCCGCAACGGGTTCAGCCGCGCCCGCTGCCGCGTCTCCTCGTCGAGATCGAGCCTGAACAGGAAGTCCTGCAGCAGCTCACGGTATTGCGGGCGGCAACTGTCGTCACCGAGCGAGGTGATCTCCAACCGGAACCCGTCGAGCCCGAGCTCCCGGAACCCGGCGTCGGCGACGGCGATGACCTCGGCGTCCAGCGCTGGGTCGTCCACTCCGATCGCTTCCACCCCGACCTGCTGCAACTGCCGGTAGCGGCCGGCCTGTGGACGCTCGTAACGGAAGAACGGGCCGGAGTAGGCCAGCTTGACCGGCAGCGCCCCGCGGTCGAGGCCGTGTTCGATGACCGCCCGCATCACCCCGGCGGTGCCTTCCGGCCGCAACGTCACCGACCGGTCCCCGCGATCGGCGAACGTGTACATCTCCTTGGACACCACATCGGTGGACTCCCCCACACCGCGGGCGAACAACGCGGTGTCCTCGAAGATTGGCAGCTCGATGTGTCCGTAGCCGGCCCGGCGGGCGGCGTCGAGCAGCGTGCCGCGCACCGCGGTGAACTCCGCCGACTCCGGCGGCAGATAGTCGGGGACGCCCTTGGGCGCGCGGAACGACGTCGGGGACGGGGTGTCTGTCACTTAGGTCAAACCTTCGAGAAACGGGTTGGTGCGACGCTCCAGACCGATCGTGGTCTTGTCGCCGTGTCCTGGTAGTACCAGGGTGTCGTCGTCGAGCACGAACAGCTTTTCGACGATCGATTCCAGCAGGTCCCGGCCGCTGCCGCCGGGCAGGTCGGTGCGCCCCACCGACTGCTTGAACAAGGTGTCGCCGGTGAAGGCCAGCGATTCGGGGCCCAGCCCCGGTCCGCCGTCGACCCGGAACACCACCGAGCCCGCCGTGTGGCCCGGGGTGTGGTCGACGGCGACCGTGATGCCGCCCAGCTCGATCTTGTCGCCGTCACGGTCGAGTTCGACGACCTGGCGCGGTTCACGGAACATCGCCGAGACCGCGACCCGGCCCAGGCCGGCGAAGAACCCCGACCCTAAGTCCTTGATCGGGTCGGACAGCATCGGGCGGTCCGCCGGGTGGATGTAGGTGGCGCAGCCGAAGGTGTCGGCGACTTTCTGGGCCGACCACATGTGGTCGATATGGCCGTGGGTCAGCAGCACGGCCGCCGGGGTCAGACGATTCTCGTCCAGAATCCGGCGCAACGGACCCATCGCCCGCTGGCCGGGGTCGACGACGATGGCGTCGGCGCCCTGCCGCGGGGCCAGCACGTAGCAGTTGCATGCCAACATGCCGGCCGGGAATCCGGTGATCAACACACCCCCAAGCTTCCCATGCCGCGCCCGGATGCCTGTTCACGAGGGTCGCGCGCAAGTTCGGCCCACCAGCTGGCACACTCGGTGCCGACCCGGATCGACTGCGAGGAAGGACCCGGCGGTGCCGACGAACGAACAACGGCGTGCGACAGCCAAACGCAAGCTGGAGCGGCAGCTCGAGAAGCGGGCCGAGAAGGACCGCAAGCGGCGGACCTACACGATCATCGGTTCGGCGGTGGCCGCGGTCGTCGTGATCGGCGCCGTGGTCGCCACCATCGTCATCACCACCGGGGATTCCGGCGACTCGACCTCGGCGACCTCGACCTCGGCCGAACCCGAGCCCACCGGCGAGCAGGACCCGTTCGACGTTCCCGCCCCCGGCGAGGTCGCGGCCCTGCCCCAGTTCAACGCCCCCGCCGACCTCGGCGCCAACTGCCAGTACCCCGAGTCGGCAGAGGCAGCCAGTAAACCCAACAATGCACCGCGCACCGGTGAGGTTCCGACCGACCCCGCACAGGTCAGCGCAAGCATGGAGACCAACCAGGGCAACATCGGCCTGCAACTGGACAACGGCAAGTCCCCGTGCACGGTCAACAGCTTCGCCAGCCTGGCCCAGCAGGGCTACTTCAACGACACCCCCTGTCACCGACTGACCACTAGCGAGACGCTGTCGGTGCTGCAGTGCGGCGACCCGACCGGAGAGGGCACCGGCGGGCCCGGCTACCAGTTCCCCAACGAGTATCCGACCACCCAGTACCAGCCCGATGACCCCGCGCTGATGCAGCCCGTGCTCTACCCGCGCGGCACGCTGGCCATGGCCAACGCCGGACCCGGCACCAACGGCAGCCAGTTCTTCCTGGTGTACCAGGATTCGCAGCTGCCGCCGCAGTACACGGTGTTCGGCACCATCGACGAGACCGGCCTGGCCACCCTGGACAAGATCGCCGCCGAGGGTGTCGAGGGCGGCGGACAGGACGGCCCTCCCGCGGTCGAGGTCACGGTGGAATCCATCCAGCTCGACTGAGCCCGGCGGCCCGGTCTTTGACCCGCCCGCCCGTTGCGCATACGTTCAGTTGGCCGACGTGCATACGTAACCAACGAGCGGATACGAAACGAAAAGGGATGGGGTCATGACCGGTTCGATACGACGGAGTTTCACGAGGGTGGGGGCGGCGACGGCGGCGACCGTGCTGGGTGCGGCGCTGGTCACCAGCTGTACCAAGGTCCCCGACAACGAGCAGGGCGGCACGCTCACGCGCATCCAGGACGCCGGCACCGCGAAGGTCGGTATCGCCGGCGAAGTGCCCTACGGCTACACCGAGGGCGGTGAGGTCACCGGCGAGGCACCCGAGGTCGCCAAGGCGGTGTTCTCCGCGATGGGGGTCGACGACGTCGACGCCACCCAGGTCGAGTTCAGCCAGCTCATCCCCGCGCTCAACGCCGGCCAGTACGACATGGTCGCGGCCGGGATGGCCATCCTGCCGCAGCGTTGCGAGAACGCACAGTTCTCCGCCGTCGACTACGTGACCCCCACCGCGCTACTGGTGCCCGCCGGAAACCCGGAGCAGGTCAACAACTTCGAAGACGTCTTGGCCAAGGGCGTGCCGCTTGCCGTGCTGTCGGGGACGGTCGAGGAGTCGGTTGCCCAGTCCCTGGGGATCCCGGACGATCTGATTCAGCCCTACCAGGGCCAGCCGGAGATGCTGCAGGCTCTGGTCGACGGTCGCGCCTACGCCGGTGCGCTGACCGACATCTCGCTGCGACGCATGGTCGCCGACAACCCCGGCGTACCACTGGAGGTCACCGACGGATTCGTCCCGGTCGTCGACGGCGAAGAGCAGATCCAAGCCGGCGGCTTCGTGTTCCGCCAGGGCGACGACGAGCTGGTCGACGAGTTCAACACCCACCTCGCGGCGCTGCATGACAGTGGCGAATGGCTGAGCATCGTCGAACCGTTCGGCTTCACCGAGGACAACGTCCCGCCGGGAGGCTTGACCACCGAACAGCTCTGCTCCTCCAGCTGACCCGGTGTTCGACAACGTCGGACTGTTCGTCGAGACCATCTCTGCGGGTCTGCTGCTGACCGTAGAGGCGACCGTCGGCGGCATCGTCATCGCGACCGCGCTCTCGTTCGCGGCTGGGCTGGCGATGCTGTCGCGGTGGCGGATCGTGCGGGCGCTGGTCCGCATCTACGTCGAGATCTGGCGCGGCACATCCGAAGTGGTCCAGTTGATGTGGATCTACTTCGTGTTGCCGGTGCTGGTGGGCTACCAGATCGTGCCGCTGGCCGCCGGCATCGCGGTGCTCGGTCTCAACTTCGGCGCGTACGGCGCCGAGATCGTGCGCGGCGCGGTGCGGGCGGTTCCGCGCACCCAGTACGAGGGCGCGATCGCGTTGTCGCTGACCCCGCGTCAGCGGATGCTGCGGGTGATCCTGCCGCAGGCACTGGTCGAGATGGTCCCGCCGATGAACAACCTGTTCATCCAGCTGCTCAAGGGCAGTTCGCTGCTGACCATCATCACCGTCCACGAGATGACCTACCAGGCCCGGGAAGTGCTGATCGACCGGTTCATCCCGCAGGCCGCCACCATCTGGACCATCGTGCTGCTGTTCTATCTGGCGCTGGCGGTGCTGATCACCGCCGGCATGCGGCTGCTCGAACGCTGGGCCGCCGCGCTGGTGGGCCG
>NZ_JBSWXU010000048.1:0-33856 GCF_056160785.1 Mycobacterium sp. ABE4_509
CCGCGGTTGTGCCACGTCATCGGCAGGGCCGGCGCCCCGTGCCGGCGCGCCCAGCGCCCGGTCGCGCCGGCCAGGCGCGGTGACCAACTCAGCTTCAGCAGCGGCTTGAGGAAACCGGGTACGTAGTTGTGCACCGGCGAGCACACCAGCTGGTGTACCGGAGCGCCTGGCGCACCACCGAATTCGGCACGCGCCACGTAACTGTGGTGCACGTCGCCGGAGAGCACCGACACCGTGGCCGGCCCGGGCGACGATTGCTGCGCGGCGTCGCCGATCAGGTTGCTCAGCCGCAGGAATGAATGCAGGAACGCCGGCCAGTGCTCCAGGTCGGCGGCCTGGCGCAACTGCTCGGCCAACCGGCCCCGCAGCCCGCCGCGGTCGGCGGAGAGCTCGTTGACCGACTGCAGGTCGGCGAGCGCCGGCGGCAGCAGCCAGGGCAGTGAGGTCCCGATCAGCACATGGTCCAGCGATTCCAGCCCGTCGCACACCTGCGCGGCCACCCAGTCGAACTCGTCGTCGTCCAGCATCTTTCGATCGCCGCTGTCAAGCATCCGGGCGTTGCGGGAATCCACCACGACCAGCCGGTTGCGGCCGAGATCCCAGCGGAAACTGAACCGGATCGCCTTGCGCCCCTTGACCTCGGCATCGGCGCGGTCGGCGAGCTCGACAAGATGCGCCCAGCGGTCACCGTCGCCGGCGAGCACCGCCCGGTAGTCGTCGTCGGCGGCCAGCTCCTCGGGGCTGAGGTTTCCCAGGTGTTGATAAACCCAGTACGACGCGAGGCCGGCCCGGATCCGATCACGCCACCACGGCTTCCGGTTGACCTCGGCGCGCCACGCCGCCGAGGTGTTCCAGTCGTCTCGGATGTCGTGGTCGTCGAAGATCATCGCGGTCGGCACCGTCGACATGATCCACCGGATCTCCGGGTCGCCCCAGGTGTGCCGGTACAGACACTCGTACTCGTCGAAGGAGACCACCTCGTCGGGGGGACGTCCGTGCAACCGGCGGCGGTGACCGGCCATGTGGCGGCGGGCATCGGGGGTCAGCTCGTCGGCGTAGACCTGGTCCCCGAGCAGCAGCAGCGCATCCGGCCACGCCTCGATCGGCAGCTCGGTCAGCCGGGTGGCATAGCAGTCCAGGGCGTCGTGACCGAGCTTGCAGTCGAGCTGCTCGTCACCGGTCTTGGGGTAGCGGCAGGACCCGAAGACCACCCGCAGCCGGTCGGTGGTGCGCGGACCGCGCGTCTTGATCACGCAGGCCGGAAAAGCCGAATCGAGCTCCGGCCAGACCTGGTCACCGTCGAGCAGCACCCGGTAGGGCGTGACCGTGTCCGGCTCGAGACCCTGCACGACCACCAGCGCGTAGTGGTAGCCGCGCACCTCGAACGTGCGCGCGCGACACCCCAGCACTTCCACCACAGCGGGCGCGTCGGTCTGTACCCAGACGGTTGCGGTGGTGTCGCTGACATGGCGCAGGATGGGGCCCAGGACCAGAGGCACGGGTCCAGGTTAGAGCGTGCTCACCCGCGGCCGAGCTTCTCCTTGACCGCATCGGTGATCACCCGGCTGATCGGTGCCGGGGTGAACGCGCGGGCCGCGACGGTGAGCGCGCCGCGCGCCTGGTCGCTGAGTTCGATGTCGGCGGCGGCGACGTTGAACTCGAGCTGCTCGACCGACGAGGCCCCGGGAATGGCGACCACCTGGGGAAGCGAGATCAGCCACGCCAGCGCCACCTGGGCCGGCTCGGCGCCGACGTCGGCGGCGACGTCGCGCAGGGTGTCCAGCAGCGGTTCGATCCGGCGCAGGTTCTCGGTGGCGAACAACGGATTGGCCGCCCGGACCCCGCCGGGGCGGTTGTGCACGCCGTACTTTCCGCCCAGCAGTCCCTGCGCCAGCGGGCTGTAGGCGATCACCACGCGGTTCTCCCGTTCGGCGAACGGCACCAGGTCGTCGAGCGCACCCGGATGCGCCAGCGAAAAATGCACCTGGTTGCTGACAACCGGCCGGCAAAGCGCTGCGTCGGCCTTGCGCCAGCGCTGCAGCGAGTAGTTCGACACCCCCGCGGCGCCGATCACGCCGGTGTCGAGCAGCTCACGCATGCCGGGCATGATCACCGAGTCGGGGACCACCGGGTTGGGCTGATGCACCTGGTAGAGCGGAATACGGTCCAGCTGCAGGCGCTCGGCGCTGGCGCGGGCGCGCTGCTTGATCACCGGCGGAAACGGGGCGACCGGGAAGACCTTGCTGGCCACGGCCACGTCGGCGCGTTCGTCACCGAGCGCCTCTCCCAGGATGCGCTCGCTCTTGCCGAATCCGTAGATCTCGGCGGTGTCGAACAGCGTCACCCCCAGCGCCCTGGCACGCGCGACGATCTCGCGTGCCGCACCGGAGGCGTAGGTGTCGCCGTAGCCCCACTCGCGGGATCCGAACTGCCAGGTGCCCAGACCGATCCTGCTGATCTGTCCGACTCCGGGTACGTCGAGGTATCGCATGACTCCACCGTAGGTGACGCGCCGGTGCGGAATCCGCCAGATACGCCCCGCAAGTTTGCTGACCGGAGTATGTTCCTGCACCACAGCCCGTCGCGCCCGCTTTGCCGGGGCGTCGACGTCAACAGTTGGGGGTCAGGCGTGGTCAACGGTGTTCACCGAGGTGCGCCGGTCCATGCGGCGCGATGGCTCTCGGCTGCGGTTCTGCTGGCCTGGGTCGGGTTGAGCCCCGTCGTGGCCGAGGGGGTCGCCGCGGCCGCACCGAAGACGCCCGCCGAGCCGTCCGGGGCCACCACGCAGTCCGGCGGCACATCGGCGACCGAATCCTCCGACGCCGACTCGTCGGAGGACAGCGCCGATTCCGAGGAATCCGACGACGATGCGGGTGGCGGCGCGCGCGTGGAGGACCGGGAGGGCGGTGCCGACGAGGACGACGAAGCGCTCGACGACGAAGCGCTCGACGACGAAGGCATTGACGACGAAGGCATTGACGACGAAGTCATCGACGACGATCTCACCGACGAAGCCGGGGACGCCGTCGGCGCCGTGGTTTCCGGCGCCGACGAGATCTCAGAGATCTCCGCTGCCGCGGAGGACGCTGCCGATCCCGAAGTTGCCGGTGACGAAGCCGAGCCGGTCTCCCCGACACCCAGCCGCGCCGCCACTCGACCGGTCACCGCCGGCAGCGTCGTCAGCGATCTGCTGACCTGGGTGGGGTTGCGACCGCCGGCCGGCGGACTGCCGATCCCCGCGGCGCCGGTGTCCGGGCTGCTGGAGTCGGTGTGGTTGGCGGTGCGGCAGACCCAGTACCTGATCAACAACCAGCGACCGACTGCCGCTCCCACGATCTCGGGACCGGGCCCGCTGGGTGTGACCACCGGCAACCTCAACGCGGTCGACTACGACGACGCGTCGCTGACCTACACCGTCATCGCTCAGCCGAACCACGGCAGCGTCGTCGTCGACGCGACAGGTGAATTCGCCTACGTTCCGACTGTGGCGGGCCGGGCCGACCAATTCACCGTCGCCGTCGATGACCGTCCCGGCAACCCGTTCCACGTGCACGGCCTGCTCGGCCTGTTCGGGCTCTCCCGGCCCACCGAAGTCGTCATCACCATCGAGCGGGCACCGGTCGAACCGGCGACGTCCAGCCTCGCCGAGTGGGACGGTCCCACCGGCAGGTTGGTCACCGATGCGACCGACGCGGCGCTGGTGCTCAACGCGCTGGCACCGGCGCTGGGCGCCGCACCGGGTTTCGCCAGCGCGGACCTGATCAGGGTTGACCGGGCGGGGGACGGCGCCACCGCGGAGAACTTCTACCGGTACTCCGAAACCGTCGGCGGTGTCAGCGTTCTCGGCAGCGACATCATCCTGGTGACCGACGCGTCGGGTGCGGTGACGGGCCTGTTCGACAACTACGTGGGTGTGGGCGACGACTTCGACGTCGCCCCCGACGCCGCGCTGGACGAGGCCGGCGAGGTCGGGTTGGCGGCCGGGGCCGCCTACCTGGGCGCCGGCGCCGACGCGGACGCGCTGGCCGAGTTCCTGGCGCAGAACACCGTCGTCAGCACCCTCGTCGTGTACGCGCTCGACGAGCACGTCGAACCGGCGCTGGCCTGGCGGACCGAGGTGCGGTTCCCCGACACCGGAGACCTCTCACCGTCGAGCGTGACCTATGTGATCGACGCCGACGGCGAGGACGCCGGCGTCGTGCTCGTCACCAGTTCTCCGATGCACGGCTACAGCGTCACCGGCATCGCCGTCGACCGGCTGGGCGACCCACGCACCATCAACGTCGATCGCGGCGGATTCTTCTTCCCCACCTACACGATGTTCGACAGCACCCGCAACATCAAGACCTACAGCACCACGTATTCCTGGTTCGGCCTGGGCGGTCCGTTGCTGCCCGGAAGTATCGTGCAGCCGGGCTGGTCCGGCTGGAACTCCGGTGCGGTGTCTGCGCACGCCAACACCGCGGTGGTCTACGACTACTATCGGGATATCCTGAGCCGCAACTCGTTCGACGGCGAAGGCGCGGTGGTCCGGACCAGCATCCGGTACAGCCCGGTGAACCTTCTGTTCTCGGCCGGCTACGCCAACGCATTCTGGGATCCCACCCGCCAGCAGTTCGCCTACGGCAACAGCGGCTACCTGCAGGCAGCGCTCGACGTCGTGGCACACGAATTCACCCACGCGGTGGTCAGTTACGTTGTGGGTGATGGCGGTTCGGTGCTCGACTACGGTGAGTCGGGGGCGCTCAACGAGGCTTTCGCGGACATCCTCGGGTTGCTGGTCGAAGGAAAGTCCGGTGCCGATCGATGGCTGATCGGTGAGGATTCCGACTACGGGATCGTGCGCAACCTCGCCAACCCCGGCTCGGTCACGACGAGCTTCGGGCCCTACCGTGACCACTATGTGAGCCGCTACACCGGACCTGGAGACGACGGCGGTGAACACATCAACAGCACCATCTTCAGCCACGCCGTCTACCTGATGATGACCGACGCCGCGACCGCGGAGATCACCGACGAGCAGTGGGCCACGGTCTTCTACCACTCGCTGTTCCGGCTCGGCGAAGCGGCGGATTTCACCAACGGCCGCGAAGCCGTGCTCGACACCGCACACCTGCAGGGCTTCACACCTGCTCAGCTGCAGGCGATCCGGACAGCCTTCGACGCGGTCGGAATCGACGACTCCGCGCCGTCAGCGATCGTCGCCTGACCGGTCCACCAACACCGCACCATCCGGGCGGTCCCCGAGGGTCTGCAGGTCCAGCGCGTCGCCGGCCGCGGTCAGCCGGATGATCTGGGCCAGCTCACCGGGTGCGTCGCACTGCACGTAGTGGTCGGCGCCCGGCACCACCCAGTAGCGGTTGCGGCCCGGTTTGGGCCGCAGGTAGGCCTGCCACACATGGTTGGCCACCCGCAGTGGGGCGACGCCGTCGTGCAGACCCCAGATCAGCGTGGTGTCGACCTCGATCCCGGACAGCCGCTCGAGCCAGGTGGTCTCGTCGGCGGCGCGTTCGTGGAGGTAGCGAACCGTGTCCGGCAGCACCGCAGGGCCGTCGTTGTGTGCGAAACACCTGGCCAAAGCGGCGATCTCGGGGTCATTGAGGTCGCGGCGCGGCATGAAGGTGGTGGCGCCGAGCCCGGCGGCCAGCAACTCCGGGGTGGTGGCCGCGGCGGTGCCGCGCCCGGTCGAGTCGTCGAGCAGGGCCACCTGGAACGCCGTGAGGTTGGCCAGCGGCAGAAAGATGTTGGCGTTGGTCACGAACACCTCGGACGGGAGCGGCCCGGCACCGTCGGCCAGCATGCCCAGCGCGATCATGCCGATGCTGCTGCCCCGGTCGTGGGTCACCATCCGGTAGTCCTCGAGCTGCCAGTGCGCGGTGATCGCGGCCACGAGTAGCCGGGCGTCGTCGTAGAGCGAGTACACATACGGCGCCGGCGGCTTGTCCGAGAGCCCGTAGCCGGGAAAGTCCACCACGAACAGTTCGAACTCGTCGCCGAGCGCACATGCCAGTGCGTAGTAGTCGATGCTCGAGGTCGGGAAGCCGTGCACACAGACCAGCGCGGGGGCGCCGGGCGTACCCCAGCGCCGGGTGAACACCTCGACCTCGGCGCCGTTGTTGGCCGCCGTCGTCGACGTCCAGGTGAACGACGTCGCCCCACTGACCCACTGTTCGAAGATGTCCACGGTCGACCTCACTCGTCGGTTTCAGGTGCCTGCAGGTAGGCCACCAGCGCGTTGGTCAGGCCGCGGCGGGCCACGTCGAGGTCGGCATAGGAGCCGAGCTGGCGCTCCGAGACGAGTCCGCGCATCGCGCCGGGGATGAGTGTGGCGACCTCGCGCAGCCGCTCGGGGTCGATGTCTAGGCCGGCGAATGCGTTCTGGCACGTCTCCAACCACGACCGGCCCCAGGAGTGCAGCTCGGCGGCGGTCTGCGGATACAACCGCTCCAACTCGGCGTGCTCACGGGGCAGCGCCGCGCGCAGGTTCTCGATCGCCCGCGAATCCGGCTGGGCCAGGCCGTCGTAGAGGGTGTCGACGATGGCGGCCACCCGAACTCGAAGCGGTGCCTGCCGATCCAGCTCGGTGAACAGGTCGGCGCGCCGCTGCGCGGTCCGGTGCAGCACCGCGGCCCAGAACCCGTCGGCATCGCCGAACTGGTACTGCACCGCTCCCCAGGTGGCACCGATGTCCTTGGCGATGCGGTTGGCCGACACCGACCCCGGCTCCCCGGAAGCCAGCGACCGCAACGCCGCGGTGAGCATGTTCTCCCGAGTTGCCTGGCCGCGGCGATTGGCGCGGCGAGTGGTTCGCTGTGCGGACGCCGCGACCTCGGTCATCCTGGCAGGATAGCCGGTTCCAGGTTTCGTAGAACCCACTATGTTTCTTTCATCGAGTGTTCTACCATTCACCCGACGCCGATCCGTGAAGGGACAGTCGATGGCCAAGCCGCCCTTGTCGATGAAGCCGACCGGATGGTTCCAGGTCGCCTGGTCGGACGAGATCGGGATCGGCGACGTGCACACCATGAAGTACTTCGACCAGGAGATGGTCGCCTGGCGCGCCGAGTCCGGGCAGCTTACGGTGATGAACGCCTACTGCGAGCACCTCGGCGCGCACCTGGGCTTCGGCGGGACGGTCCGCGGCGAGCTGCTGCAGTGCCCGTTCCACGGCTGGCAGTGGAATCAGCAGGGCCGCAACGTGTGCATTCCCTACGAGGACCGCCCCAACCGGGGACGGCGCATCACGACCTACCCGGTCGTCGAGCGCAACGAGTCGGTCTACATCTGGCACGACATCGACAACCGCGAGCCCTTCTTCGACGCTCCGGACGTGTTCGCCAGCTTCGCCGACGGCACCAGCGCCGCCGACTACTACCCGCAGCAGCGGCTGTTCCGGCAGGGCCTGGAGATGCACCCGCAGTACGTGCTCGAGAACGGGGTCGACTTCGCGCACTTCAAGTTCGTGCACAACACCCCGATCGTGCCGGTGTTCACCCGCCACGACTTCGACGAACCGGTGTCCTATGTGGACTTCACCATCACCTTCGAAGGCGACGACGGCCAGAAGATCGAGGACGTCAACAGCGGTGTCGAAGCGATCAACGGCGGGCTCGGGATCGCGGTGACCAAGAGCTGGGGGATGGTCGACAACCGCACCATCTCGGCGATCACACCGGTCGACGAGTCGACCTCCGACGTGCGCTTCATGGTCTACATCGGCCGGCCCGCCGACCAGCAGGGCCGCGACCCGGCCCGCTCGGAGGTCAAGGCCAGAACCTTCGGCGAGGAAGTGATCCGCCAGTTCACCCAGGACATCCACATCTGGGCGCATCAGCGCTACTCCGATCCACCGGCACTGGCCGGCTCGGAACAGCAGGGTTTCACCGCCATCCGCCGATGGGCGATGAAGTTCTATCCCGACGGTCAGGGCGGAAGCGCCGCCGAACTGGCCGCCCGATCACACTGACCACCGGAGAAAGGCTTCCCGAATGACCCAGCAGATCAAAGTCTTCCAGGTGGCGACCGGCAATGTCGGTTCCGAGATGATCAAACGCATCGCCACCCAGCCCGACCTCGAACTCGTCGGTGTGCACTGCTACTCGCCGGACAAGATCGGCAGGGATGCCGGTGAACTCGCCGGTATCGCCCCCAACGGGGTCACCGCGACCGGCACGATCGAGGAGATTATCGCCGCCGAACCCGATGTGCTGACCTTCCACGGGGTCTTCCCCGACGAGGACCTCTACGTGCGAATCCTCGAGGCCGGCATCGACATCGTCACCACCGCGGACTGGATCACCGGGTGGCACCGCGACACCAACCATCCCCACCACTCCGGCAAGCCGGTGACCCAGCTGCTCGCCGAAGCCTGCGAGAAGGGTGGCGCCACCTTCTACGGCACCGGGATGAACCCGGGAGTCAACCAGATCCTCGGGGTGGTGTGCTCGGCCGATGTGGCCGACATCGAGAACGTCACCACGATCGAATCGGTGGATGTGTCCTGCCATCACTCCAAGGACACCTGGATCGAGGTGGGTTACGGCCGGCCAGTCGACGATCCGGAGATCCCGGGCAAGCTGGAGAAATACACCCGGGTGTTCGCCGACAGCGTGCTGATGATGGCCGACTGTTTCGGTCTGACCCTCGACGAGGTGACGTTCAGCTACGAGCTCGGCGCGTGCACCAAGGACGTCGACCTCGGTTGGTACACATTGCCCAAGGGTTCACTGGGCGGCAACTACATCCGCTACCAGGGCATGGTCGACGGCGTCCCGCGGGTCGAGACCCACCTGGAGTGGCAGATGACCCCGCACACCGACCCGAGCTGGGACATCAAGGGCTGCTACATCACCCAGATCAAGGGCGACCCCAACATCTACAACAAGCACATGATCTTCCCGAAGCCGGGCGTCGACCTGTCCGACCCGGCGAGCTTCGCCTCGATCGGGATGACGGTGACCGGGATGCCGGCGCTCAACGCGATCAAGTCCGTCGTCGCCGCACCCCCAGGACTTCTCACCAGCGCCGACCTGCCGCTGCGGGGCTTCGCGGGCCGCTTCAAGCTCTGAGCGACGGCGCTCGCTGGACCGGAGCACCCCACATCAGGGCCCTGGAGGCGAGATCGACACCGAGGCTGGGGGGTGGCTGGTTATGTCGCTCGGCGGCGACCGTGGTGTCGATCTCGCCTACAGCGCCGCAGACAGAAGGCGTGCGGCAGGTGGGCGCTATCGGACCTGCAGTGGCAGGCTCTCCAGCCGTCGCACCAGCAGGCTGGGCAGCCAGCGTGCCGTGGCGGCCTCGAACCACGCAGTGTTCGCCAGCAGGTGCTCCAGCACGATCCTGGCCTCCATGCGCGCCAGCGCCGCACCGACGCAGAAGTGCGCACCCTTGCCGAAGGCGAGGTGGCCCTTGCGGTTCGGCCGGTCGAGCCGGAACTCGTCGGGTGAGTCGAAATGCTCCGGGTCCCGGTTGGCCGCGCCCCACAGCAGGATCAGGCGCGACCCTTCGGGCAGGTGCCGGCCGGCGAGCGTGCAGTCGCGCAGCACGTGGCGGTAGTGGCCGCGGAACGGTGATTCGAACCGCAGTACCTCCTCGAGGAAGTCGGGGATCAGCGCGGTGTCGGTGCGCAGCCGGCGCTGGAGTTGCGGGCGGGTCGCGAGAACGGCTGTCGCCGAACCGATCAGCGACGCGGTGGACTCGCCCCCGGCGCCGAACAGCGTGATCATCATCATCTGCGCCGTCATGGAATCCAGCTCGCCGGCCGCGCATTCACTCGCGAGAGCGCCCATCAGGGTGTCGTGCGGGCCGGTCGAATGCTGGTCGAATTTCTCGGCCACATACCCGGCCAGCTGCATCGCCGCCGCCCCGGCGCCGGCCAACTGTTCGGGGCTGACCAGGCCCTCCAGCAGCTGGGTGCTGGCATATCCCCACGCGGCCAGTTGCTCGGCATCCGCATCCGGCACGCCGAGCAGCCGGCACACCACCAGCATCGGAAGCCGGTTGGCGATCGCCGACATCCACTCGATCCCGCCGTCGCCCCGTTCCTCGTGCCAGAGCCGCGCGATGGACATGGTGACGAAGTCCTCGAGTGCGCGAATGCGCCTGGCCGCCAACTGGGGTACCAGCTTCCTGCGGTGCACCGCATGGATGGGATCGTCGGCGATCGCCAGAACCTGGGTGGGGCCGCCGAGGTCGTCCATCGGGAACAGCCCCACCGACCCGTCGGGCTGATAGACCATCGTGCCGGTCAGATTCGACGAGAAGTCCGCCGGCCGGGCCACGGCCTCGTTGACCGCGTCCCACCCGCACACGGCGTAGAAACCCGAGTCCCCGATGCGGTGCACCGGTGCCGACGCCAGCATCCGCGCATACAGCGGATAGGGATCCTGGATGAACTCCTCGGCGAACAACGCCAGCCCGAGTTCGCTCTCCTGCACGCTCACCCTCCCAGGCTGGATGCGGCGGACCACGGCCGTCAACGCCCCTGGTGCAAGTCGAAAACCGCAGTGTGCAGGCGTGCCGGACCGTCGTCTCACCCCGGCCGCAGGGCCAGCACGAACACTGAGATATTCGACGTGATATGTCTCACCATGAGATCATCAGGCGAAAGATTCTCGGGGAGTGGCGATGGCGCGAGACGACTGGCTGGTCGGTGACCGGCACGGCGCAGCCGCCGACCGGATCTACGCGGCGGCGACCGAGCTGATCGCACGCGAGGGCATCGACGGCTTCGACATGGCGGCGTTGCAGGCCCGGGTGCACTGCTCGCGGGCGACCATCTACCGGCACGTCGGGGGTAAGACGCAGATCCGCGACGCCGTGCTGGCCCGGGAGGCCGAGCGCGTCGTGGCGGCGGTGCGGGACGCCGTTCGTGAGTTGTCCGGCCCCGAGCGTGTGGTCAGCGCCGTCGAAGTGGCGCTGGAACGGATCCGGGCTGACCCACTCGGGCAGGCGCTGCTGCACTCGATGCGGGATGCGGGGGTGCTGCAGTGGATCGGGGGATCGGCGTTGCCCGTCGCGTTGGCGGCGGAGCTCACCGGCATCGACGACGACCCGCTGGCTGCGCAGTGGATCGTCCGCGCGGTGCTGTCGCTGCTGTTCTGGCCGGTGACGGATCCCGGCGCCGAACGCGAGATGATCCGGCGCTTTCTTTCCCCATGTATGTAAAACAGCCATCCTCGGGGGCAACTTCTGTAACACTGATCTCAGTGGTGCGGATAAGTAGGGGAAACGACGCACAACACGGGGAGTCGACATGTCGCGCAAACACTGGGCGGCCACAGCCGCATCGGTCGCCGCTGCCGCCGCGCTCGGGCTGGCACCAGCCGCGCAGGCCGGTGGCGTCCCGACCTGGGAAGGCACCTACACGGTGACGTTCTTCGTCGACCAGAAGACCGGCACCAGCATGGCGGCCACCCAGCCCGAGGCCCGCTACAGCGACAACTACACCTTCGACACCAGTTGCACGGGCGGGCAGTGTGTGGCCACCATCGTCGCCGGCCCCGCACCGCGCAATCCCACTGTCCCGCAACCGGTGGAGTTCACCTGGACCGGCGCGGCCTACACCCAGGACAACGACTTCCAGTGGAACTGCCTGATGCCCGACGGTTCCATCGAGTGGAACCCGGCGAGCTCGCAGGTCGCCTACACACCGCAGTCCGACGGCTCACTGAGCGGGCGCTGGCACACCGAAATCGCCAGCGGCGCATGCCAGGGCACCGTCGACATCACCATGGCGGCCGTACCCGTCTAGATCAGCCCGCGCCCTTGCCGTTGTCCACCCGGTAGACCGCGCCGTGGACGGCCGCCGCGTCATCACTGGCCAGAAACGCGATCGTCTTCGCCACGTCGACGGTGTCCATGAATCCGCGCGGGGAGGCGATCCGCATGATCAGGTCCCAGTCCGCATTCTCCGGCGCCTGGAACTCGGTGGTCTGCGCGGTCGGCATGCCGCCGGGGCAGATCGCGTTGACCCGTAGCCGTTCCTTGGTGAACTCCACCGCCAGCGCACGGGTCAGCCCGATCAATCCGTGCTTGGCCGCGCAGTAGCCCGCCGAGTACACCTCGCCCTCCACCCCCGCGATGGACGACACGTTGACGATGTTGCCCGCGCTCTCCAGCAGGTGCGGCAGCGCGGCCCGGCACAGGTAGAACGGGCCGTTGAGATTGACCGCCAGATCGCGATCCCAGTCGTCGTCGGTCATCGTCGTCGAGTGCCGCATCTGGTGAAAACCCGCCACGTTGGCCAGCACGTCGAGACGCCCGAAACGGTCCACGCACTCGGCCACCGCCTGGGCGCACGCCTGCGGCGAGGTGATGTCCACCGCCGCAAACGCGCCGCCGGGCACGTCGGCGAAGACCTCACCCATCCGCTCCGCATCCCGGGCGACACCGAACACCTGCGCACCCCGCTGTGCGAACAACCGCGCCGTCGCCGCACCCAGACCCGCTGACGCGCCGGTGACCAGCGCGACCTTTCCGCTCAACTGACCCATGTCCATGACCTTCTCACGGCCGGTCGGACGGTCAGACCGCGGCGCGCGGGGTCACCGGCGGCACCGCCGCCAACAGATCCCGGGTGTACTGCTGTTCGGGCTCGGCGAACAACTCGTCGGCCGGCCGGTACTCCACCGCCGCGCCGTCGCGCATCACCAGCACGTCATGGCTGACCTGTCGGATCACCGCCAGATCGTGCCCGATGAACAGATAGCTCAGACCCAACTCCTGCTGCAGCCGGGCGAGCAGCTCCAGGACCCGCGCCTGGACCGACACATCCAGCGACGCTGTCGCCTCGTCGAGGATGAGCAACTCCGGTTCGGCGGCCAGAGCGCGGGCGATGCTCACCCGTTGGCGCTGACCACCCGAGAGCTCATGCGGGTAGCGCTGGGCGAACTCGCCTGGCAGCCCCACCAGGTCCAGCAACTCGGCCACCCGGTGGCGCCGGGCCTGCTTGCCGTCGACCAGCTTGTGCACCAGCAGCGGCTCGGCGATCGAACCATCCACCCGTGCACGGGGATTCAGCGATGCGAACGGATCCTGAAAAACCAGGCCGATCCGGCGGCGCAACGCCTTGGCCGCGGATCCCTTGGCGCCGAACACATCGGTGCCGGCCAATGTCGCGGTCCCGCTGTGCGGGCTGGCCAGCCCGGTCAGCGCGGCGGCCACCGTCGACTTACCCGAACCGGACTCGCCGACCAGCCCCAGCGTGGCGCCGCGCCGGACCGAGAACGACACATCGCGAACGGCATGCACCGTCGAGCGCCCCACCGGTGTGGACACCGTGAAACGGACGTCGAGCCCCTCGACGGTCAGCAGCGGCTCGGCCCCGCTCACCGCCGGCGGACCGGAGGTGTCCAGCACGGGCCGGGCGGCCAACAGGTCGCGGGTGTAGTCGTCGCGGGGGGAGTTGAACACCGTCAGGATCGGCGCCTGCTCGACGGTCCGGCCGTCGCGCAGCACCGTCACGTCGTCGGCCACCTGGCCGACGACCCCGAGGTCGTGACTGATCCACACCACCGCTGTTCCGAAGTCCCGCTGCAGATCACGCACCAGGTCGATGATCTGAGCCTGCGTCGTCACATCCAGGGCGGTGGTCGGCTCATCGGCGATCAGCACCTCGGGGTCGCAGGCGAGCGCGATCGCGATCATGACGCGCTGCTTCTGCCCGCCCGAGAGCTGATGGGGATAGGCGTGCAGGCGTGTCGCGGGATCGGGCAGGCCGACCGCTTCGAGCAGTTCGGTGGCGCGCTCGGTCGCGGCCCGGCGCGTCATGTCCCGGTGTGTCTCCAGGGATTCGGTGATCTGGCGCTCCAGGGTGAGCAGCGGGTTCAGCGACGTCCCCGGGTCCTGGAAGACGAACCCGATCCGCGCACCGTGCACCGCGCGCAACACCTTCGGTGACGCGCCCACCAGCTGGATCGCCGACGAGCCGCCGGCCAGCGTCGAGGATCCCGAGACCCGCGCACCGGGGGCGTCCAGCAGACCCGTGGCGGCCAGCACCGTCATCGACTTCCCGGAACCCGATTCGCCGACGATGCCGAGTGTGTGGTCGCGGTGCACATCGAAGGACACCGCGTCGACGATCGTGCGCGCGCCGATGCGCACCCCGAGGTCGGCGACGCCGAGCACCGGTTGTTCGCTCATCGGTCCCTCCTGCGTGCCTCGGCGGTGGTGCGCTGCTTGGGATCGAGCACGTCGCGCAGCCCGTCGCCGAACATGTTGAACGCCAGGACGATCACGAAGATCGCCGCACCCGGGAACACCGCCATCCACCACGCCATGGTCACGAAACCCTGCGAGTCGAAGATCATCCGGCCCAGCGACGGCTCCGGCGGCTGGATTCCCAGCCCGAGGAACGACAGCGCCGCCTCGGACAGGATGGCGAACGCCAGCGACAGCGACGTCTGCACGATCAGCGGTCCGGAGATGTTGGGCAGGATGTGGCGTCGCAGGATGTAGCCGTCGCCGGTGCCCATCGCACGCGACATCTGCACATACGGTTCGGTACGCACACCCAGCGTGCTGGCCCGGGCCACCCGGGCGAAGATCGGCGTGTAGACGATCCCGATCGCCAGGATCGTGGTGGTCACCCCCGGCCCCAGGATCGCCACCACCGCCAGCGCCAGCAGCAGCACCGGGAACGCGAACATCACGTCCACGACACGCATCAGCGCGGTGTCCAGCCAGCCGCCCCGGTAGCCGGCCACCACGCCGATGGCCACCCCGACCACCAGCGCCAGCGCCACGCTGATCACCGCGATCCGCATCGACGCCTGCACGGCGACCAGGACCCGGGACAACACGTCGCGGCCCAACTCGTCGGTGCCCAGCCAGTGTGTGCCGTTGGGGGCCTGCAGAGCGTTGGGGACGTCGACGTCGTTGATCCCGTAGGGAATCAACGCCTGCGCGAAGACCGCGATGACGGCGACGACCGCCAGCACCACCGCGCTGACCAGCGTGATCGGATTGCGGGCCAACAGCGTCAGCGACGAGACCCGGGTGTCATCTCGTGTGGTCATGCGAGCCGGATCCTCGGGTCCACCACCGCGTAGAGCACGTCGACGACGAGGTTGATGAGCAGGAACAGCGCCGCGATCAGCAGCACCGCGCCCTGGATCAACGGATAGTCCCGGGCGGCCACGGCGTTGTAGACCAGACGCCCCAGCCCCGGCCAGGCGAACACCACTTCGACCACGATCACCCCGCTCAGGATCGTGGCGAGCTGGATCCCGGTGATCGTCAGGATCGGCACCAGCGCGTTGCGCACGGTGTGCCGGAACGTCACCACCCGCGGCGAGAGCCCCTTGGAGCGGGCGGTCCGGACATAGCCCATCGCCGCCACCTCCAGCACCGCCGAGCGCACATACCGGGTCATGATGGCGCCGGCCACCAGGCCCACCGTCAGCGCGGGCAGCACGATGTGGCGCAGCCAACCCGCCGGATCCTCGAACAGCGGCCGGTAGCCCGAGGTGGGCAGCCAGCCCAGCGTCGTGGAGAACAGCGCGATCAGCAGGATCGCCATCCAGAAGTCGGGCACCGAGACCCCGAACTGGCTACTCACCCGGATGATCGCGTCGCTGGCCTTGCCCTCCCGCAGCGCCGAGTAGATCCCGGCCGGCAGCGCGATCAACAGTGCGATGACGATTCCGGCCAGGCCCAGGGAGATGGTCGCGGGAAGCCGTTCCATCAACGTCACCGTCACCGGATCCCCGTTGCGGAAGCTCACCCCCAGATCCCCGGTGATCGCCGAACCGACGAACCCGAAGAACTGGCTCACCAGCGGCCGGTCGAGCCCGCTGGCCGACCGCAGCGCCTCATAGGCCTCCGGGGTGTAGCGGGTGCCCAACGCGATGCGCACCGGATCGCCGGGAACCAGGTGCACCAGCGCGAACACCACCACCGCCACCCCGAGCAGCACCACCGCCGAATACACCAGCCGCCGGGCGACGAACCGGGTGATGGGATGGGTGAACACCGTTGCGGCAGCCATGCTCAGGCCTCACCGTCCTGCGCCCAGTGGGCGTCGGCGAACCGCACCGCACCGTCGCGACGGGCGTGGTAGCCCTCCAGCTCGGGGTTCCAGGCCTGAATGACCGACGGGTTGTACAGGTAGATGTAGCTGACCTCGTCGGCGATCAACGTCGCCGCCTGCTCGTAGTCGTCGAACCGGGCCTGCCGGTCGGTTTCGACGCGCCCGGCGTCCAACAGCCGGTCGACCTCGGCGTTGGAGAACTTCTGCGCGTTGCTGGTCCCGTCGGTGTGGTGCTGGGCGTAGTAGAAGTCGTCGGGGTCGATGTTGCCCAGCCAGCCCATCATCAGCATGTCGAAGTTGCCGTTGTTCTGTTCGTCGAGCCAGGTGGCGAAATCGACGGTGCGGATGTCGACGGTGATGCCCAGATCGGCGAGGTTGTCGGCGATGATCTGGGCGGCCGTCACCGTCTCCGGATAGTCGGTGGTCACCAGCATGTCCAGGTTCTGCGGGCTGGCGCCGGCCTCGTCGAGCAATTCTCGGGCACGGTCCAAACCCTCTTGGCTGCCGCCGGATTCGTACCGGTCGTAGGGGACGTACCACGGGTTGCCCTCGGGGATGGCGAGCTGGTTCTGTGCCGCGGTGCCGTAGCTGGTCGCCGCCACGATGGAGGCGCGGTCGATGGCGTAGGCGATGGCCTGCCGTACCCGCACGTCGTTCCACGGTTCACGGGCCTCGTTGAGCGCCAGATACCAGTAGTCGTTGCTCGGTTCCACGGCCAGCGTGATCGACTCGTCGTTGCGCAGCTGTGCAACCCGCTGCGGGGGAATCGAATCGGTCCAGTCGATCTCACCGGCCTGCAACGCCGACAGCGCGGTCGACGGTTCGGAGATGAACCGGAACCGCAGCCCGGAGATCTCCGGGGCGCCGCCCCAGTAGTCCGGATAGGCCGCCAGGGTGATCGAGTCGCCGCTGCGCTGGTCGACGAACGAGAACGGTCCGGTGCCGACCGGGTTGGTGGCGATCTGGCCGCTCTCGACGTTCTCCCGGGACACGATCGCCATGCCCTTGAAGCCGCCGAGATTGGTGAGCATGTTCGGCACCGGGCGCTCGACGCGGATGACGACGGTCTGCGGATCCGGAGCCTCGACGGCGGTGACCGCACTGAACTTGTCGACGTTGGCCAGCTCTTCGTCGATGATCCGGTTGTAGGAGAACACCACGTCGTCGGCGGTCAGCGGGGTGCCGTCATGGAACGTCACTCCGGGGCGCAGATGAAACGTCCACGTCAGTTGGTCGTCGCTGACCTCCCACGACTCGGCCAGCGCGGGCTGCATCTCGAGGTTCTCGTCGGGTTGGACCAGGGTGTCGAAGATGTTCTCCAGCACCTCGAAGGAGAAATACGCGGTGGTCTTGTGCGGGTCCAGTTGATCGGGTTCACCGGCGATCGCGGCGATCACCCCGCCCTCGGCGCCCGGACCCAGATCGACCCGCTGGCCGGTGGAACAGCCCGTCGGCGCCGCCACGAGAGCGAGGACGGCGAGCACAGCGGTCGACACCGCCGATCTCGCCATCTGCATCACCCCGGGGACTCGAGCCTGCTGCGGGCTACCCGTTCGTCTCGGGAACCAACCCACCGCCGGCCGCCGGCGACAAACCCGTGACTTTGTCTACCCACGACTGAAATACTTCGGTCTACCTGTCTTACCATGCGTCGGGCCGAAGGGAGAGAACGTGAGGATCCTGCAAGCGGCTGCCGCGGCCGCCCTGAGCGTCGCTGTCGCGGCGGGCTCAGCGGTGGGTTTCGCCCCGTCCGCGCAGGCCGCCGATGTCATGGAGGGTGTGTTCAACTACACGCCGGCCGAGGGGGAGGGCGGCACGTGGACCATCTATCCGTCCTGCGTGCCGGTCGTCGGTGATCTGCGTGAACCGCTGTACCTCCCGGTCGGATGCCGGCTGCACGTGCAGGGGTCCTACGGGCTGGTCGGCGGCGACGCCCGGCTGGTCAGCGGCCGGTGGAGTTTCACCACACCGCAGAAGAAGGGCATGCAGTGCCCCGACGGCAGTTGGGCCCCGACCGTGGAGACCTACGAGTTCGACGACGTCACCATGTCGGGCACCCGAAAGGTCGCGCACAACGCGGACTGCGGGCTGGCTCCGGGCATCATCACCACGCCCTTCACGCTGTCGTTCGCCGAGCCGTTGCCGATCCCCGTCCAGCGCTACCCGCTCTACTGTGAGCCCGGCGGTCTGCGACGCTGCTTCTAGGGGAAATCGGGGCGAGACGAGAGGCAGGGTGCGTGAGCAGATCCGGCGTCAAGCGAGTGGTGATCTGGGGAACCGGTTTCGTGGGCGCGATGGTGATCGCCGAAGTGCTCAAGCATCCGGGTTTCGAGCTCGTCGGTGTCGGGGTCAGCAACCCCGACAAGGTCGGTCGCGACGTCGGTGACATCTGTGGGCTGTCCACGACCACCGGGATCACCGCCACCGACGACGTCGAGGCGCTGATCGCGCTCAAACCCGATGCGCTGGTCCACTACGGGCCCACCGCTGCGCACGCCGACGCCAACATCGCGCTGATCACCCGGTTCCTGCGGGCCGGGATCGACGTGTGCTCGACGGCGATGACGCCGTGGATCTGGCCGACCATGCACCTGAACCCGCCGGACTGGATCGAGCCGATCACCGTGGCCTGCGAACTCGGCGAGTCGTCGTGCTTCACCACCGGCATCGACCCCGGCTTCGCCAACGACCTGTTCCCGATGACACTGATGGGCCTGTGCTCGGAGGTCCGGACGGTGCGTGCCTCCGAGCTGCTCGACTACACGAACTACAGCGGCGACTACGACCGCGAGATGGGCATCGGCCGCCCGCCCGAGTACCGGGCCATGCTGGAGAACCCGGACATCCTGGTATTCGCCTGGGGCGCAACCGTTCCGATGATCGCGCACGCCGCCGGCATCATGCTCGACGACATCACCACCACCTGGGAGAAATGGGTCACCCCGACCGAGCGCAGAACCGTCAAGGGTGTCATCGCGCCCGGCAACGTGGCCGCGGTGCGGTTCACGGTCAACGGCGTGTACCGGGGCGAGACCCGTATCCAGCTCGAGCACGTCAACCGCATCGGCAACGACGCGGCCCCGGACTGGCCGGCGGGAGACCAGAACGACGTCTACCGCGTCGACATCGAAGGCACCCCGAGCATCTCCCAGGAGACAGCGTTCCGCTTCACCGACGGTTCGGGACGCGACGCGGCTGCCGCAGGCTGCCTGGCCACCGGGCTGCGAGCGCTCAACGCGGTGCCCGCGGTCAACGATCTGTCCCCGGGCTGGGTCACGGCGTTGGACCTGCCGCTGATCCCGGGGAAGGGAACGATCCGCTAACTCTTCGGGCGTTTGAAGAGCACCACGTGCGCCAGCGGGATCTGCACCCGCTCGGGGGCCGCCCCCATCCGCTCGGCCACCCCGGCCTCGAGCCGGTCGAACAACTGCTCGACCCGCTCGTCGGCCGGGCCCTTGACCAACGCGGTCAACAGCGCCGGGAACACCGCCGCCCGCGCGAAGGCCGCCCAGCGGGCGCCGAACGCCTCGGCGTTGCGGTCGTTCTGGTAGCGCCCGAAGAACCGGTCCTCGGCGTCGAACACCTCGAGATGCTCGATTTGGAGCCGCTCGAAGCGCCCCGACGGCGCGAACGGTGCGGTGAAGTCGACCTCCCGGCGGGCGACCGTGGGCACGCACATCCGGGACAGCTCGTCGGCCTCGATCAGCTTGTCGCCGGCCAGCTCCTCGAGTGTGTCGTCGATCGCGGTCAGCAGCGGACGGAAACCGATTTCGCCGTCGTCACCGACTCCCATCGTCATGACCACCAGCCGCCCGCCGGGGCACAGCTCGCGGCCGCGGAACGCGACGAACTCATGCCAGTCGTGGGCGGCCTGGCGGGCGAAGGCCCCGCGCACCTGCTCGTCGTCGCAGTCGGCGATGTGCACGTGGCCGGCGATCTCACCCGGGGTGTGGCTCAGCCACTGGATCGCCCACGAGCTCCAGCCGAGGTTGACGCTGTTGGACGGCAGGATCTGGGAGTAGAACGACCGCCCCACCGCCGACGCGAACGTCGCGGGGTCCTTGCGCAGGTAGGTGTCGGGGTCTTCCTCGAGGGTGCGGAACATCGCGGAGAAATCGTTGTCCGTGGTGTCGGTGTGCGCCACCAGCACCGAGTGGTCGGCACTGGTGCGCTTGCGCAGGACCGCGATCGCCGCTCCGAGCGGCAGCAGCGAATTGTGGCCGCTGCCCGCGCCGTAGTCGGCCAGCACGATCGGCTGCGGCGGGTGCGGCAGCGGAACCTCGGCGGCGGCGCGCTCGAACACGGCGATCGCCGGCGCCAACCCGGCGGCCTGCAATCGTGAGGACGCGGTGTAGGTCTCGCTGTCCATCGCCTGAGGCCGCACGACGATGCTGGATTCAGGCATCGCGACCTCCGAGCACGTCTGCGTTTCATCCCTCACCCCCGCACGGTAGTCCTCGCGCGGCGGGCGTGCCGCTGAAGTGTAGTCGTGACAGACTTCGGTCATGGCCTCCCGGACAGGTCCGCGGCTCGCGCTGACCAGCGCGGTCCTCGCGATGGTCGCCGGAGTGGCCGGGCTCATCGTCTCGATCGTGCTCAACGTGTTCGTGTTCGACGAATTCGATGCCTACGGCGAGGTCCTCATCCCCGGGCAGGGCAGGCTGCAGCTGCCCGCCGGGGAGGCCACCGTCAGCTTCCACACCCAGGTCCCGGGCGGAATAAACAACGCTGGCTTCCCGGTGCCGGCGCTGGAATTGGCGGTCACCCCGCCCGAGGGCGTGCCGGACCCGGTCGTCACGAAGAGCGTCGGCGCGACCACCTCGGTCAACAGCGACGTCCGGATCCGGCTGTGGGTGGCCCAGATTCCCGAAGAGGGTGTCTACGACGTCGCGGTCCGCGGCAACGTCGCCGGCTACATCAATCCGCAGCTGGCATTCGGCCGCAACAGCTCGATGTGGTGGCTGACCTGGGTTTCCGGCGGGCTGATCGCCGCCGGGGTGGTGGGTCTGTTCGCCGGTGTCATGTGGCGGCTGCGGAGCGGCGGCCCGGCCCCGCCGCCGGCGCCGATCAGTCTCGACGAGCCCCGATACGACCAGCCCAGCTGGCCGGGACCGCTGCCGCCGCCGGTGGACAGCCATGAACCCAGCGACCAGGGGATCCGGCTCGAGCAGCTCAAGACCCTGGCCGCGCTGCGTGAGTCCGGCGCGCTGACCGAAGCCGAGTTTCAGGCCGAGAAGCGCCGCATCCTCGACAGCTGACTAGTGGCTCACGTCCGATTGGCCATCAATGGCCGCGGGCCACCCAGTCGTCGTAGTTCACGATCTCGTCGCCGACAGTCGTCGTGTCACCGTGGCCGGTGTAGACGACGGTGTCACCCGCCAGCTTGCCCAGCCGCCCGGAGATCGACTCCAGGATCGTCGGGAAGTCCGAGAACGACCGCCCCGTCGCGCCGGGCCCACCCTGGAACAACGTGTCGCCGCTGAACACCGCGCCCAGTTCCGGTGCGTGCCAGCAGACCGAGCCCGGGGAGTGCCCGGGTGTGTGCAGCGCACGCAGTTCGGTACCCGCCACGCGCAGCACGTCGCCGTCGGAGACGGAGCGAAAGTCGCTGTCCGGGTGCGTCATCCGCCAGAGCATGTCGTCGGCGGGATGCATCAGCACCGGCGCGTCGAGCGCCTTGCCGAGTTGCGGAGCGACGGTGACGTGGTCGTTGTGGCCGTGCGTGCACACCACCGCGACGACGTGGCGGCCGCCCACCGCCTCGATGATCGGGTCGGCGGTGTGGGCGGCGTCGAAAACCACCACCTCGTTGTCGTCGCCGACGAGCCAGATGTTGTTGTCGACCTCCCAGCTGCCGCCGTCGAGCTCGAACGTTCCGCTGGTGACCAGCCGCTGGATCGGGGCGCTCACAGGACCACCACCGAACGCAGCACTACATCTTCGCTACCGGCGTGCATCTTGTGGAACGCGTCCTCGATGCCGTCCAGGCCGATGCGTTCGGAGACGAACTTGTCCAACGGGAACCGGCCCTGCAGATACAGGCTGATCAGCGTCGGGAAGTCCCGCTCGGGCAGACAGTCGCCGTACCACGAGGACTTCAACGACCCGCCGCGGCTGAAGAAGTCGATCATCGGCATCTCCAGGGTCATGTCGGGGGTCGGGACCCCGACCAGCACCACGGTGCCGGCCAGGTCGCGCGCGTAGAACGCCTGCTTCCACGTCTCGGGCCGCCCGACCGCGTCGATCACCACGTCGGCGCCGTTGCCGTCGGTGAGGTCCTGGATCGTCTCCACCGCGTCCAGTTCCCCGGCGTTGATCGTGTGGGTGGCGCCGAACTGGCGGGCCCAGTCCAGCTTCCGGTTGTCCATGTCCACCGCGATGATCCGCTTGGCGCCGACCAGCCGGGCCCCGGCGATCGCCGCGTCGCCGACCCCGCCGCACCCGATCACCGCGACGGTGTCGTCCCGGTTGATCGCACCGGTGTTGATCGCCGCGCCGACGCCGGCCATCACGCCGCACCCCAACAGTCCGGCCGCGGCCGGATCGGCCGCCGGATCGACCTTCGTGCACTGACCTTCGTGGACCAGCGTCTTGTCCGCGAAAGCGCCGATGCCCAGCGCCGGGGTCAGCGCCGTGCCGTCGGTCAGCGTCATCGGCTGCTCGGCGTTGAACGTGTCGAAGCACAGGTGGGGGCGGCCCCGCTTGCAGGCCCGGCACTGCCCGCACACCGCGCGCCAGTTGAGGACCACGAAGTCGCCCGGTTCGACGTTGGTCACGCCCGCCCCGACGGATTCGACGGTGCCGGCTGCCTCATGGCCCAGCAGGAACGGAAACTCGTCGTTGATGCCGCCCTCGCGATAGGTCAGGTCGGTGTGGCACACCCCGCAGGCGGCGATGTCGACCACGACCTCGCCCGGACCCGGGTCGGGGATGACGATGTCCACCACCTCGACCGGTTGCGCCTTCGTCCGTGAGATCACACCTCGCACCGTCTGAGTCATGCCTCCAACCTAATGGGTCGACAGGCGCCGGAATAGCTGGCGGGGGTAACTGCGTTCACCCTGTCGTGAACAGCGCAGACCCGGTGGTGCGGCCGCCTGCGGTGTTCCTCTCGCACGGCGCCCCGCCGCTGGTCGACGATGCGCTGTGGGTGTCGCAGCTCGAGGAATGGGGTGCGGCGCTGCCGGTGCCGCGGGCGATCCTGGTGGTTTCCGCGCACTGGGAGGCCGCGCCGCTGACCATCGGTTCCACCGACGCGCGCACCCCGCTGACCTACGACTTCTGGGGCTTTCCCGCGCGCTACTACGACGTGACCTACCCGGCACCCGGCGCGCCGGAACTCGCCGCCGCGGTGGCGGCGCTGATGCCCGACGGCGAGCCCGTCCACCACGACAGCGGGCGGCGGCTCGACCACGGCGCCTACGTCCCGTTGACCGTGATGTACCCCGACGCGGCGATCCCGGTGCTGCAGATCTCGATGCCCACCCCGGATCCGGCGCGGCTGCTGGAGCTCGGCCGGCGGCTGCGCCCGCTGCGCGACGCCGGAGTGCTCATCATCGGTTCGGGTTTCACCACCCACGGGCTGCCGTTCCTGACCGACCGGTCACCGGCGGCGGTGCCGCCGGGCTGGTCGGCGGAGTTCGACGGATGGACCCGCGAGCGGCTGGCCGCCGGGGATGTCGATGCGCTCGTCGACTTTCGGGCCAAGGCGCCCGGGATGCCCTACGCGCATCCGACCATCGAGCACTTCGCGCCGTTGTTCGTCGCGCTGGGCGCCGCCGACGACCCCGGCGCGCAGCCGCGCCAGGTGCTCGACGGGTTTTGGATGGGTCTGGCCAAAAGGTCGATCGAGCTGTCCTGAACCTGCTCATTGGCGATAACCTGGCAGGTGATGCTGACAGAGGCCAACACCGATCTGCTCGTCGCCGCGCGCGCCGCGCACGAGCGCCGGGACTGGCGCGCCAGCTACGAGGCGTTCGACCTGGTCAGCCGGGCCGAGCCGTTGCGCACCGACGACCTCGACGCCTTCTCCTTCGCGGCCTGGCGGCTCGGTCACGTCAAGGAATCCAGCCGCGCCGCCGAGCGGGTGTTCGCCGAGCTGACCAGGACCGATCCGGTGGCAGCCGCGATGAAGGCCAACGAGCTGGGCCTGGCCTGGCTGGTGCGCGGCGACGTCAACATCGGGCAGGGCTGGATGAACCGGGCCCGCCGGCTGCTCGTCGGGGCCGAGGAGGGCCCGGCGCACGGGTACCTGACCTACCTCGACGCCGCCGTCGCCGCCATCACCCTGGACCTGGACACGCTGGCCGTCCACGTGCGCACGCTGCGCGAACTCGGCGAGCGGCTGCAGACCCCGGCGGTGACCGCGCTGGGTCTGATCGCCGGGGGCCTGGAGGCGATCCTGCACGCGCGCACCGCCGAGGGGTATGCGCTCATCGACGAGGCGATCCTGCCGCTGGTGGCCGATCAGGTGCCGATCGAATGGGCCGGCGACATCTACTGCATCGTGCTGCACCACTGCCACAAACTGGCCGACCTGCCGCGCATGCGCTCCTGGACGCACTCGATGGAGCAGTGGTGCGGGCTGTCGGGTTCGGTGCCCTACGGCGGAGTCTGCGACGTGCACCGGCTGCAGGTGCAGGTGCACACCGACGACTACCGCGTCCTGCAGGACCGGCTCGGGGTGGCCAGCCGGGCGCTCGAGGAGGTCAACACCTGGGCGGCGGGCGAAGGCTACTACCAACTCGGCGAGGTGCGCCGCCTGATGGGTGACTTCGACGGCGCTGCAGCGGCTTTCGGGCAGGCCCGGGCGCTGGGCGTGGATCCGCAGCCCGGGGAGGCGCTGCTGGCCTGCCGGCGCGGCGACCACGCCGGAGCGTGGACGAGCATCCGGTTGGCGCTGGCCGGGGGAGACCGGCTGGCCCGGGTTCGGCTGCTGCGTGCCGCGGTGGAGATCGCACTCGGACGCAATGCCCTCGACGAGGCCGAGAATTACTGTCACGAGCTGGAATTCGATGCACAGGCATTCAAGACGCCGGGATTTCTGGCCTGGGCCGCGCATGCCCGCGGGGCTGTCGCGGTGCGCCGCGGCGAGTTCGGTGAGGCGCTCGAGTCGCTGCAGGCCGCGCTGCGCGAGTACCGGGTTCAACAGTCGCGTTTCGAGACCGCTGAGGTCTACGAGTGGATGGCGCTGGCCCGGCGCGGCCTGGGCGATGTCGAGGCGGCCGCCGCAGACGCCGCCACCGCTGACGCCATCTACGTCCAGCTCGGTGTGGAACCGGCCGGGATCTGCGGCACCCCGTCCCCGGGCGGCCTGACCCGGCGCGAACTCGAGGTGCTCGAATGCATCGCGCGGGGCGCCACCAACCGCCAGGCCGCCGAACAGCTGTTCCTCTCCGAGAAGACGGTGGGCCGGCACCTGGCCAACATCTACGCCAAGCTCGGGGTCTCCTCCCGGACCGCGGCGGTGGCCTGGGCCCACGCCAGCAACGTGTTGTAGCGACCCCCACCCGCGCGGGGCGCTCTGCATCATTCGCACCATGGCTGCGCAGGCGATTTGCATCGTGTGGCCGATGCCGCGCCAGGTGCCCGACTCCTAGCGTCGGTGACATGACCACATTTCATGACACACCAGTGACCACCAGTGACACCACCGAGGAATTCGCCGAGCGGGTTGTCGGGGCCCTCGACTCCGCCAGCGTGGCGATCCTGCTGTCGATCGGGCACCAGACCAAGCTGTTCGACACGATGACCGGGCTTCCCGCGGCCACCAGCACCCAGATCGCCGACGCCGCCGGCCTCGACGAACGCTACGTGCGGGAATGGCTCGGCGGCATGGTCTCCGCCCAGGTGATCGACTACGACCCCGGCACGCAGACGTACTCCCTGCCCGAGCAGCGTGCGGCGGTGCTGACTCGTGCGGCCGGGCCGGACAACCTGGCCCGCGTCGCACAGTTCATCCCGCTGCTCGGCGAGGTGGAGCAGAAGGTGATCGACTGCTTCCAGCACGGTGGCGGGCTGTCCTACAGCGAATACCCGCGCTTCCACTCGCTGATGGCCGAGGAGAGCGGCGAGGTGTTCGACGCCGCCCTGATCGACGGCATCCTGCCGATGGCCGAAGGCGTTCCGGAGCGGCTGCGCGCCGGCGCCGACGTCGCGGACTTCGGCTGCGGCAGCGGGCACGCGATCAACGTGATGGCCGCCGAGTACCCGGCCAGCCGCTTCGTCGGGATCGACTTCTCCGACGAGGGTCTGACCGCCGGGAGGGCAGAGGCGCAGCGGCGCGGGCTGACCAACGCGACCTTCCAGTCCGCGGACGCCGCGGACTTCTCGGCCACCGAGGCGTTCGACGTCATCACCGCCTTCGATGCGATCCACGATCAGGCGCACCCGGCACAGGTGCTGGCCAACATCCACCGCGCGCTGCGGCCTGGCGGGGTGTTCCTGATGGTCGACATCAAGGCCTCCAGCCATCTGGAGGACAACGTCGGCGTCCCGTTGAAATCCTTTCTGTACACGATCTCGACGATGCACTGCATGAGCGTGTCGCTCGGTCTCGACGGGGACGGGCTGGGCACCTGCTGGGGCCATGAGCTGGCCACCACGATGCTCACCGACGCCGGGTTCGTCGACGTCACGGTGCACGAGATCGACTCCGATCCGATGAACCTCTACTACGTGGCCCGGAAGTGACGCATGGTCGTCATCGATGAATCCAGTGAGCTGACCGTCCTACCGCAGCTGCGCGGGCTCGGACTGTTCGTCACCGACGGAGGGCTGGAGACAGAGCTGGTCTTCCACGACGGCCGCGAGCTGCCGGCGTTCGCGGCATTCCCGCTGCTGGACACCGGCGAGGGCCGGGCCCGGCTGCGGCGCTACTACGAGGGCTATCTCGACATCGCCCGAGCACATGGTGCCGGCTTCGTGCTGGAGACCCCGACGTGGCGGGCCAACCCGGACTGGGCCCGGCAGCTGGGCTATTCCGCCCGGCGGCTCGACGAGGTCAACCGGGCCGCGGTGGCGCTGGCCCGGGACGTCTGCGACACAGCCGCGGCCGACGGCGTCACCACGGTGGTGAGCGGATGCGTGGGCCCGCGCGGCGACGGTTACGACCCCGGCGCCGCGATGGGCCCCGACGAAGCCCAGCGCTATCACGCTGAGCAGATCGGGTCCTTCGCCGGCGCCTCGGCCGACCAGGTCACCGCGATCACCATGACCAGCGCGGACGAGTCCATCGGCGTCGTGCGGGCCGCCCGGGCGGCAGGTATCCCGGCGGTGATCTCGTTGACCGTGGAAACCGACGGCTGCCTGCCCACGGGTCAGCCGCTGCACGAGGCGATCGGTCAGGTGGACGCCGAAACCGATTCAGCGGCGCAGTATTTCATGATCAACTGCGCCCACCCGACGCACTTCTCCTGGGCGCTGGAACACGACGGGCCGTGGCGGCACCGGGTGGCCGGGCTGCGGGCCAACGCCTCGGCCAAGTCACACGCCGAACTCGACGAGGCCACCGAACTCGACGACGGAGACCCCGACGAGCTGGCCGCGCAGCACGCAGCGCTGCGTGACCGGCTCCCGGCTGTGCGGGTGTTGGGTGGCTGCTGCGGCACCGACGCCCGGCACGTCGGGGCCGTGGTCGCCGCGTGGCGGCAGTACTGAGTCGACGCGGTGGAGGTCAGCCCGTTGCGGCGGGCTGACCTCCACTGTTTTCTTCCCCAGAATGATCCCCGTACGGTCGGGGTCATGGACCCGCAACTGCTCGCTTTCGAATGGACGGAGACCAACCAGCACTGGCTTGTGGAGGTGCCCATCCGGATCGGCGCCTATGTGCTCGCCGTGTTGATCGCGAGGTTCATCCTGCACCGGATGATCGACCGGGCCACCGGCCGCTCCGACAAGGCCAAGAAGGTCAGCGGGGACGAGAACGCACCCGCCAAGCCGCCGCTGCTGCGGGGCCTGCGGGACCGGTCGGCCGCCACCGTCGACAGTCAGCAGGTCAACGAGCGACGCCAGCAGCGGGCGCACACCATCGGATCGGTGCTCAAGTCCACCGTGTCGATCGTGCTGCTCACCTGGCTGGTGCTGGCCGTCCTCAACGTCGTCGGGGTGAACATCGCACCGTTCATCGCCTCGGCCGGGGTCGTCGGCCTGGCCATCGGCTTCGGCGCGCAGAACCTGGTGCGTGACTTCGTCACCGGGGTGTTCATGCTGCTCGAGGACCAGTACGGGGTGGGCGACATCGTCGACCTCGGCGAGGCGATCGGTGAGGTGCAGACGGTCGGTCTGCGGGTGACGACGCTGCGCGACATCGACGGCACACTCTGGTACGTCCGCAACGGCGAGATCACCCGGGTGGGCAACATGAGCCAGGAGTACGCGGTGGCCCGTATCGAGCTCCCGGTGGCGCTGACCGCCGACGTCGAGCGTGCCGAGCAGGTCGCGGTCGAGGCTGCCCAGGCCGCGATCGCCGACTCCGCGCTGCGGGAGAAGGTCATCGGCCCACCCGAGATGCTCGGGGTGCAGGAACTGTCGCCGGATCTGCTGACGCTGCGGATGACGCTGAAGACCCGTCCGGGCGCGCAGTGGTCGGTGCAGCGCCGCCTGCGCCGGGAGATCCTGCGGGCCTACGACGAGAACGGGATCGATCTGCCCTACCCGCGGGGTCGCATCCATGCGGTGGTCGGCGGCGCCGAGCCGAACGGGAAGGCCAACGGGCAAGGCAACTAGGCTGCTCAATCGATGAGCGCCTTGGATGTCCTGGCCGACTGGCCCGTGCCCACCGCGGCTGCCGCGGTGGTGGGGCCCTCGGGTGTGCTGGCCCGCCACGGCGACACCGGTGCCCGCTTCGCCCTGGCCTCGGTGACCAAACCGCTGGCCGCCCGCGCGGCGCAGGTCGCCGTCGAGGAGGGTGCGGTCGAACTCGACACACCCGCCGGGCCGCCCGGGTCCACGGTCCGCCATCTGCTGGCGCACACGGCGGGCTACGAGATGACCTCGGCGAAGGTGATGGCCGAGCCCGGGACCCGCCGGATCTACTCCAACTACGGGTTCACCGTGCTCGCCGAGACCATCGAGCGGGAGTCGACCATCGCGTTCGACAGCTATCTGACCGAGTCGGTCCTGGCGCCGCTGGGCATGGCCGACACGGAACTCGAGGGCGGCGTGGCGGCGGCCGGCTATGGCGCGTCGTCGACCGTCGACGACCTGGCGGCCTTCGCCGGTGACCTGCTGACCCCGGCCACCGTGTCCGAACCGATGCACGCCGAGGCCGTCAGCGTGCAGTTCCCCGGTCTGGACGGGGTGCTGCCCGGGTTCGGGGTGCAGCGTCCCAACGACTGGGGGCTGGGCTTCGAGATCCGGGACGGCAAATCTCCGCACTGGACCGGAGCGCGGAACTCGGCCCGGACCTTCGGGCATTTCGGCCAGTCGGGAACCTTTCTGTGGGTCGATCCGGATGCGGCGTTGGCGCTGGTCGTGCTGACCAATCGGGCCTTCGGCGAGTGGGCGCATTCGGTGATGCCGGCCCTGTCTGATGAAGTTCTGAGAGAATTCGGACGCGACTAGCGCAACATGCGCCTCACGAGGCACAATGATCTCGTAAGACTCTCGAATCACAATTTCATCCTGCTGACTGATCGCACGCTGTTCGGTGGCCCACCAGGTCGTTGGGGAAGACGTCCCTCGTGGAGCCGAAGGAGCAGCAGATGCGTGCAGCGAACCAATTCGCCGACGCGACGACGGGCGTGGTCTACATCCACGCGTCGCCCGCGGCGGTATGCCCGCATGTCGAGTGGGCGTTGTCGTCGACCCTCAACTCGAGGGCGAATCTGAAGTGGACCCCGCAGCCGGCCATGCCCGGACAGCTGCGCGCCGTGACCAACTGGGTCGGACCGGTCGGCACCGGCGCCCAGCTGGCGAACGCGCTGCGCTCGTGGTCGGTGCTGCGCTTCGAGGTGACCGAGGACCCCAGCCAGGGCGTCGACGGGCACCGCTGGTGCCACACCCCGCAGCTGGGCCTGTGGAGCGGTCCGATGAGCGCCAACGGGGACGTGATGGTCGGCGAGATGCGCCTGCGCGCGCTGATGGCCGCCGGCGCGGACACCCTGGCCGCCGAACTCGACTCGGTGCTGGGCACCGCCTGGGACGATGCGCTGGAGGCCTACCGTGACGGCGGCGAGGGCGCCGAGGTCAGCTGGCTGAGCAGGGGAGTCGGCTAACCGGCCTGGGGGCGCAGGACCCGCAGCGCCCCGGGAACCGCGGCGACCTCGACGGGCAACGGGCAGACGTACTCGCCGTCCGCGTAGGCGTTGATCTCCGGATTCTGCGGGCATTCGACGGTGATGGCGCGCGCCCGGGCGGTGTGCACGTCGTCGAGGTCGACGTGGGTGCCCTTGAACACCGTCGGGAACAGCCGGATCAGCCGGGTGCGCGACGCCGAGGCCACCATGGTGACGTCGAGCAGGCCATCCCGGGGGTCGGCATCCGGGCAGATCAGCATGCCTCCGCCGTAGCTGCGGGTGTTGCCGAACGCGGCCAGGGTCAGGTCGGTGACGATCTCGGCCGGGCCGTCGGTGCCGCGCAGCGTCAGCCGGAACGGCAGCAGCCGCAACCTCGACAACTCGGCGACCATCGCCAGGTTGTAGCGCATCCGCCCGTGCGGCCAGCGCATCCGGTTGGTCCGGTCGGTGACCAGCGAGTCGAAGCCGGCGGCCATCACGGTGCCGAACCAGCGGACGGTGCCGTCGGCGCCGGCGATGCGGCCCAGGTCCACGGTGTCGACCCGGCCGTCGACCACCACGTCGGCTGCGGCCTCGGGATCCCTGGTGGGGATGCCGAACGCGCGCGCGTGGTCGTTGCCGGTGCCGGCGGGCACGATCGCCAGCGGCGTCGCGGTGCCGGCCAGCACCTGCAGGGCGACCGAGATGATGCCGTCGCCCCCGACCACCACCAGCGCGTCCATCTCGCGTTCCAGCGCACCCTCGAGGAGGCGTCGTGCGTGCTCGGCGTCGGTGCCGGCGATCGCGACGACGTCGACGCCGCGGCTGTGCAGTCGGGTGATCGCCCGCTCGGCGGCGTGGTGCGCGTTGCCGTGTCCCGACGCCGGGTTGGTCAGGACGGTGACGCGGCCCAGGGTCACGGGATCAGCTTGCCGGGGTTCAGGATGCCGGCGGGGTCGAGCGCGGCCTTGACGGCCTTGAGCAACTCGACCCCCAGGTCGCCGACCTCCTCGCGCATCCACGGCCGGTGATCGGTGCCCACCGCGTGGTGGTGGGTGATGGTCCCGCCGGTGCGCACCATCGCCTCGGAGGCGGCCGCCTTGGCGGTGCGCCACTGCTCGAGCGGGTTGCCGCGCTGGGCGGCGACCACGGTGAAGTACAGCGAGGCGCCGGTCGGGTACACATGCGAAATGTGGCACATCACCAGCGCGGGGGTGCCCGAATCGGCCAGCGCGCCGGTGAGTGCGTCGGTGACCGCGGCCTTCAACAGCGGCACGTTGGACCACGTGGTCGCCGTCTCCAGCGTCTCGCACAGCGCACCCGCCGACAGCAGCGCATCGCGCAGGTAGGGCGCGTTGAAACGGCCGTGCTCCCAGGCCCGGGCGGCCGGCTCGCCCAGCGACGTTCCGCCCATGGCCGTCAGCAGCTCGCGGGTCTCGGAGTGCCGGGCAGCGGCGTGCGCCTCGGTGCCCTCGAAGACGGTGATTCCCAGGCAGCCGCCGCTTGTCTGCTCCTCGCGCGAGCGCTCGTCGGTGGCTACCTGCTGTTCGCCGATGCTCTCGGTCGTCGCGAGATTGACGCCGGTCTCGGCCTCGTCGGACAACCGCAGCACGGTGGGGCCGGTGCCGGTCTGCACGACGGCGCGCAGCGCGTCGGCCCCGGTGGCGAAGTCCGGGAACGACCACGCCTCGTAGCGGGTGGCTTCGGGCACCGGATGCACCCGCAGCCGCACCCGGGTGATGACGCCGAAGGCGCCTTCGGAGCCGATCATCAGCTGACGCAGATCCGGGCCGGCCGCCGAGGACGGGGCGCGGCCCAGATCGAGCGTGCCCGCGGGGGTGACCGCGCGCAGTCCGCGGATCATGTCGTCGAAGCGGCCGTAGCCGGCCGAGTCCTGGCCCGACGAGCGCGTCGCGGCGAATCCGCCGATGGTGGCGAAGCAGAAGCTCTGCGGGAAATGTCCCAGTGAGAAGCCGCGCTCGCCGAGGAGCCGCTCGGCGTCCGGGCCGGTGACGCCGGCGCCCAACTCGGCCTCCCCGGAGACCTCGTCGAGCCAGTGCAGTGCGTCGAGCCGGCGCAGGTCCAGCGAGACCACGGCCTTGAACCGGCCGCGCATCGGATCCAGCCCGCCCACCACCGAGGTGCCGCCGCCGAACGGCACCACGGCGATGCTGTGGTCGGCGCAGAAGCGCAGCACCGCGGCGATGTCGTCGTCGCCGCCGGGCAGCAGCACCGCGTCGGGGGCGTCCTGCACCCCGAAGTCGCGGCGGCGCAGCAGGTCCAGGGTGGACTTGCCGCCGGCGCGCAGCAGCCGGTCCCGGTCGTCGACGGCGACGTGCTCGGCGCCGAGGATCGCGGCCAGGCCGTCGCGGTCGGACCGGGACAACGCCGAGGGCCGCAGCCGGACCTGATCGAGGTCGGGGGCGTCGACGTCGGCCGCCGCGATGCCGAGGGCCTGTTCGAGTAGGGACCGGATGCCTGCCGACAGCCCGGTGGCGGCTTCGGGATCGCCCCAGCCGTTCCACAGCATCGGCGGATCGTTGCGGTGGGCGTCAAGGTAGGTCATGCGTTACAGTATTACAGATGGTGTCAAACCGTAACTCTGCGCAGAGTGTCGAAGAGCGGATCCTCGACGCCGCGGCGGCCTGCCTGCTTGCCTACGGCGTCGAGCGCACCACGATGACCGAGATCGCCCGGCGCGCGGGCGTCAGCCGCCCCACCGTCTACCGGCGCTGGCCCGACATCCGCCACCTCATCGCCGAACTGCTCACCCTGCGGATCTCCCGGGTGCTCGACGCGGTGCCCGACACCGGGGTGGCGCGACAAGACACGGTGGCCCGGGTGGTCGCGGTGGCCCGGCACCTGCGCGGCGACGACGTCGTCTCCTCGGTGCTGCACAACGCCCCCGGCATCGCGATGACCTATATCGCCGACCGGCTGGGCACCAGCCAGCAGATCCTGGTCGACGCACTGGCCGAGGCGATCAAGGCCGGGCAGGACGACGGCAGCGTCCGCACCGGCGACCCCCGGCAGATGGCGGCGATGTGCCTGCTCATCACCCAGTCGAGCATTCAGTCGGCCCAGATGGTGGCCGAGTTGCTCCCCGCCGACGAGCTCGACACCGAGCTGACCCATTCGCTGAACGGATATCTGAAACCTTGAGCAGTTCAACAGCTTTGAATCAACACCGACGCAGCGCCGAGCTCGCCGCGCTCGGTGACGGAACCGGCATCGACGTCCTGGTGATCGGGGGCGGTATCACCGGGGCGGGCATCGCACTGGACGCGGCGACCCGCGGGCTGTCGGTGGTGCTGGTCGAAAAACACGATCTGGCGTTCGGCACCAGCCGGTGGAGTTCGAAGCTGGTGCACGGCGGGCTGCGCTATCTGGCCAGCGGCAACGTGGGGATCGCCCGGCGCAGCGCCGTCGAGCGGCACATCCTGATGACCCGCAACGCCCCGCACCTGGTGCACGCCATGCCGCAGCTGGTGCCACTGCTGCCGGAGCTGAACACCGCTGCCCGGGCGCTGGTCAGAGTCGGCTTCGCGGCCGGCGACGGGCTGCGCCGGCTGGCGGGGACGTCACCGGCCACGCTGCCCCGGTCCCGGCG
>NZ_JBSWXU010000049.1:0-33383 GCF_056160785.1 Mycobacterium sp. ABE4_509
GCGCCGGTCCCCGCGGCACCGGCCTGCGGCGACCCGAACGCCGTCGTGGCGTCCCTGACGACGCGGGACAAGCTGGCCCAGTTGCTCATGGTGGGGGTGACCGGTGCCGCCGACGCGCGCGCGGTGGCCGACACCCACCACGTCGGCGGGATCATGATCGGCAGCTGGACCGATCTGTCCATGCTCTCCGACGGCTCGCTGGCCGACATCGCCGCCGGCGCGGGGCCGCTGCCGCTGGCGGTCAGTGTGGACGAGGAAGGCGGCCGGGTGTCGCGGCTGTCGGGTCTGATCGGTTCGCAGCCCGCCCCCCGCGTGCTGGCCCAGACCAGCACCCCCGAGGAGGTCCGCCAGATCGCCGCCGAGCGCGGCCGCCAGATGCGCAACCTCGGCATCACCGTCGACTTCGCGCCCGTCGTCGACGTCACCGGCGCGCCGGACGGCACGGTGATCGGGGACCGCTCGTTCGGGTCGGACCCGACCGTGGTCACCGACTTCGCCGGCGCCTACGCCCAGGGCCTGCGCGATGCGGGCGTCCTGCCGGTGCTCAAGCACTTCCCCGGCCACGGCCGCGCCTCGGGGGACTCGCACACCGGGGGCGTCGTCACCCCGCCGCTGGATCAGCTGCTCACCGACGATCTGGTGCCGTACCGCACGCTGGCCGCGCAGGCGCCGGTCGGTGTGATGGTGGGCCACATGCAGGTCCCGGGGCTGACCGGCAGCGAGCCGGCCAGCCTGAGCCCGGCCGCCTATGCGCTGCTGCGCTCGGGTGACTACGGCGGCGTGCCGTTCAACGGGCCGGTGTTCACCGACGATCTGTCGGGGATGCGCGCGGTCAGCGACCGGTTCGGGGTGCCCGACGCGGTGCTGCGCGGGCTGCAGGCCGGCGCCGATGTGGCGCTGTGGGTGAGCAGCGGCGAGGTGCCCGCGGTGCTGGACCGCCTCGAGGAGGCGGTCGCGGCGGGCGAGTTGACGCTGCCCAACGTCGACGCGTCGGCGCACCGGGTGGCGGCGATGAAGGGCCCGTCGCCGCGCTGTGGCGGCTGATTCGTCATCTGCTGCTTACCCTGGGGTAGGGAGGACGTCGCCTTTCCGCCCGGAAAGGCCCGCTCAGGAAGGCTCAGGCATGGCAGGTGGTACCAAGCGGTTGCCCCGTGCCGTGCGTGAGCAGCAGATGCTCGACGCCGCCGTGCAGATCTTCTCGGTGAACGGCTACCACGAGACCTCGATGGATTCGATCGCGGCCGAGGCGCAGATCAGCAAGCCGATGCTGTACCTGTACTACGGCTCCAAAGAGGAACTGTTCGGTGCCTGCCTGGACCGGGAGTTGCGCAGGTTCGTCGATGAGGTCCGCGACAAACTCGACTTCGACGAGCCGCCCAAGGATCTGCTTCGGCACGCGGTGCTCGCGTTCCTGCGCTACATCGACGAGCATCGGGCGTCCTGGATGGTGCTCTACACCCAGGCGACCAGTTCCCAGCGGTTCGCCCACACCGTGCGGGAGGGCCGGGAACGGATCATCGACCTGGTCGGCCGTCTGCTGCGCACCGGAACCCGGTTTCCCGGCCCGCACACCGACTTCGACATGATGGCCGTCGCGCTCGTGGGGGCGGGTGAGGCGGTGGCCTCGCGGGTCAGCAGCGGCGACGCCGACGTCGACGAGGCCGCCGAACTGATGATCAATCTGTTCTGGCGGGGTCTCAAGGGCGCCCCGTCCGACGGTGCGCCGTCGGAGGCCGACCTGGCCGCTCGCGGCCACTAGGGCGTGAGCGGGGCGACCTTCGCGGTCAGGTGCGGGTACCCCTTCTTCAGGTGCCGCAGGGTCAACTCCCAGCCGGGCCCGTCCCGTTCGACGTACAGCCCCGCCCGCGCGGGCAGCACCACCGGCTTGGCGAATCGCACCGAATACGACACCGCGTCGGGCAGCTGCCCCTCGATGTTGGCCAGCACGGCAGCGGCACTGAACATTCCGTGCGCGATCACCGTCGGGAATCCGAACAGTTTGGCGGCCACCGGGTTGGTGTGGATCGGGTTGTGGTCGCCGCCGACCGACGCGTAGTGGCGGATCTCGCCCGGGGTGACGGTCAGCACCGCGTTCGGGGGTCCCAGCCTGGGTTGTTTCTCCGGCGGTGGCTTCGGCTCGTCGGACAGGCTGGTCCGCTGCTGATGCAGGAACGTGGTCACCTGGTTCCAGGCGGTGTCGTTGCCGACCTTGACGTCGGTCACGATGTCGACGAGCAGGCCCTTGCGGTGTTCGCGCAGGTTCTCGGCGTGCACCGCCACGTCCACGGTGTCGGCGACCGAGATCGGCCGGTACTGGGTGATGTGGTTCTCCAGATGGACCGAACCCATTGCCGCGAACGGGAAGTCGAAGCCGGTCACCAGCGACATCACCGTCGGGAACGTCAGCGCGAACGGGTATGTCAGCGGGACCGCGTCGCCGAACCGCAGGCCGGTGAGGTGGGCGTAGGCGGCGACGTGATCGGGATCGATGGGCAGATCGGTGACGGTCAGGGTGCGGGTGGGCAGGCTGTCGCCGCGCGGCACGAACGGCAGTGCACCGGCCGCGGCGCGCAGCAGATTCTTCAGCCCGGACGGCTGTGCGCCCTCGCTCATGTCCCCTCGATTCGCTCGCAAGCTTCGCTCATGTGTCTCACGCCCCCAGCATGGCCTGGCCGCAGACCCGGATTGTGTTTCCGGTGACGGCGTTGGAGGCCGGGCTGGCGAAGTAGGCGATGGCTTCGGCGACGTCGACCGGTTGGCCGCCCTGGAACAGCGAGTTCAGCCGGCGGCCCACCTCCCGGGTGGCCAGCGGAATCGCCTCGGTCATCTTGGTCTCGATGAACCCGGGCGCGACCGCGTTGATGGTGATGTCCTTCTCGGCGTACACCGGGGCCAGCGCATCGGTCAGCCCGATCATGCCCGCCTTGGTGGCCGCGTAGTTGGTCTGTCCGCGGTTGCCGGCGATACCGGCCATCGACGACAGCCCGATGATCCGGCCACCCACCCCGATGGTCCCGTTGCCGACCAGTCCTTCGGCCAGCCGCATCGGGGCCAGCAGGTTCACCGCCAGCACGCTGTCCCAGCGTGCTTCGTCCATGTTGGCCAGCAGCTTGTCCCGGGTGATGCCGGCGTTGTTGACCAGGATGTCGAGCTTGCCGCCGTAGTGCTGGTCGACGTGCTCGGTGATGCGGTCGATCGCGTCGGCGGCGGTCACGTCGAGGGTCAGCGCGGTGCCGCCGATCTTGGTGGCCAGTTCGGCGAGTGCGTCGGCCGCGCTGTCCATATCCACGGCGATGACCTGGGCGCCGTCGCGGGCGAAGACCTCGGCGATGGTCGCCCCGATGCCGCGGGCGGCGCCGGTGACCAGCGCGATCCGGCCGTCCAGCGGCCGGTCCCAGTCGGCCGGTGGTGCGGAGTCCGCGGAGCCGACGTGGAACACCTGACCGTCGACGTAGGCCGACTTCGCCGACAGCAGGAAGCGCAGGGTGGACTCCAGGCCGGTGGCGGCGGGCTTGGCGGCGGCGGAAAGGTAGACCAGGGCGACCGTGGAGCCGTGGCGCAGTTCCTTGCCCAGGGATCGGGTGAAACCTTCCAGTGCTCGCTGCGCGGTTCGCTCGGGGACCGAATCGGTTTCCTCGGGGGTGGTGCCGACGACCACGACGCGGCCGTTGTGGCCGAGGTTGCGCAGCACCGGTGTGAAGAACTCGTAGAGCTCTTTGAGCCGGGCGGGCTCGGTGATGGCGGTGGCGTCGAACACCAGGCCGCCGAACGAGTCGGCCCAGCGACCGCCGAGGTTGGCGCCGACGACCTCGTAGTCGTCGGCCAGCGCGGCCCGCATCGGCTCGGCGACGCGGCCGTCACCGCCGATCAGCAGGGAACCGGGGAGCGGTTCCTGGCCGGGGCGGTAGCGGCGCAGCGGTTCGGGCTGCGGGACGCCGAGCTGGCGGGCCAGGAAGGAGCCCGGGCCGGAGTTGACGACTTGGGACAGGAGATCGGAAGCCACAGCGCTGCCTTTCGCAAGAGTCGAGGTGCACGGATTTTCGTGCCGCGTTGGTCACGGCTGGGTGTTGGGTACCCGACTGTCGTGTCGATCACGAACTTACTCCAGAGTAAGAACGGTGGGTAGTATGACCCTCGACACCTCAACGATCCTCGCGACGCCGGGAGGCAGACGTGGCTGACAGCAAGATGACCCGCCGAGTGGCCATCCTCGGAGGTAACCGGATTCCGTTCGCGCGTGCCGACGGCGCCTACGCGCACGCGTCCAACCAGGACATGTTCACCGCCGTGCTCGACGGTCTGGCCGAGCGCTTCGGCCTCGAGGGCGCCAAGCTCGACGCGGTGATCGGCGGCGCGGTGCTCAAACACAGCCGGGACTTCAATCTGATGCGCGAGTGTGTGCTGGGCAGCGCGCTGTCCTCCTACACGCCGGCGTTCGACCTGCAGCAGGCCTGCGGAACCGGGTTGCAGGCCGCCATCGCGGCCGCCGACGGCATCGCGATGGGTCGCTACGAGGCCGCCGCCGCCGGTGGCGTGGACACCGCTTCGGACCCGCCGATCGCCTTCGGGGACAACCTGCGCCGGGTGCTGCTGGGGCTGCGCCGGTCCGATTCCAACCTCGACCGGCTCAAGCTGGTGGGCAAGCTGCCCGCCTCGGTCGGGGTGGAGATCCCGGTCAACAGCGAACCGCGTACCGGTATGTCGATGGGCGAGCACGCCGCCATCACCGCCAAGGAGATGGGCATCAAGCGGGTCGACCAGGACGAACTGGCCGCGGCCAGCCACCGCAACATGGCCGCCGCCTACGACCGCGGATTCTTCGACGATCTGGTCAGCCCGTTCCTCGGGCTCTACCGCGACAACAACATGCGTGCGGACTCCTCACCGGAGAAGCTGGCCAAACTCAAGCCCGTGTTCGGGGTGCGCAACGGCGACGCGACCATGACGGCCGGCAACTCCACGCCGCTCACCGACGGCGCGTCGGCGGCCCTGCTGGCCTCCGAGGAGTGGGCGGCGCAGCGGTCGATTCCGGTGCTGGCCTACTTCGTGGACGGGCAGACCGCCGCGGTGGACTACGTCAACGGCCGCGACGGGCTGCTGATGGCGCCGACCTACGCCGTGCCGCGCCTGCTGGCCCGCAACGGTCTGACCCTGCAGGACTTCGACCTCTACGAGATCCACGAGGCTTTCGCCTCGGTCGTGCTGGCGACGCTGGCCGCGTGGGAGTCCGAGGAGTACTGCAAGGAGCGGCTCGGTCTCGATGCGGCGCTGGGCTCCATCGACCGCGCCAAACTCAACGTCAACGGGTCGTCGCTGGCCGCCGGGCATCCGTTCGCCGCGACCGGCGGGCGCATCGTCGCCCAGATGGCCAAGCAGCTGGCCGAGAAGAAGGCCGAAACGGGCCGCCCTGTGCGCGGGCTGATCTCCGTCTGCGCCGCCGGCGGCCAGGGCGTCACGGCCATTCTGGAGGCCTGAGAAATTTCTTCCCGGCAGCTGTAACGCCCCGCTGTGGGCGGTCGATACATGGGATAGCTCCGTGTTGCCGTCTGACCCCCCGACCCGACGGCAACACGGGGTTTTTCCTTTCGGGTCTAGAGTCCAGGGCATGCAGATCAGCATGTTCGGTCAGCTGTCCGGCCTCGGTCCGGGGTCTCCGATCGACGCCACGGTGGAGTTCCTCAGCCAGCTGCGCGACGAGGGTTTCGGCCGGGTCTGGATGAGCCAGCTGCCCTACGAGCCCGACCTGCTCACGGTCGTGGCGATCGCGCTGCGCGAGGTCGGCACCATCGAGGTGGCCAGCGGTGTGGTGCCGATTCAGAACCAGCACCCGATGCAGATGGCGCAGCGGGCGCTGACCGTCAGCCTGGCCTCCGGCGGGCGGTTCGTGCTGGGCTTGGGGATGACCCACGCCGCGGTCACCGAGGGCATGTGGGGTATCCCCTGGGACAAACCGGTGCGCCGGCTCGGCGAGTATCTCGACGGTCTGCTGCCGCTGCTGGCCGGGGAGCCGGCCGACGCGGTCGGGCAGACGGTCACCACCCGCGGCGCTCTGATGATCCCGGGCGCTGCGCGTCCGGAGGTCTACATCGCCGCGCTGGGGCCGCAGCTGCTTCGGCTGGCCGGCCGCCGCACCGCGGGGACCTGCACCTGGATGACCGGCCCGAAGACCCTGGGCGGGCACGTCAGCCCGACCCTGCGTCAGGCGGCGGCCGATGCGGGGCGCTCTGAGAGTGCGGTGCGAGTGGTCGCGGCGCTGCCGGTGGCGGTCACCGACGATGTGGACGGGGCGCGCAAGCAGGCGGCCGAACAGTTCGCGATGTACGGCACGTTGCCTTCGTACCGGGCCATGCTCGACCGGGAGGGGTATTCGGGTCCGGAGGACGCCGCGATCATCGGTGACGAGGCCACCGTGCGCGACCGCCTGGCCGAAGTGCGCGGCGCCGGGGTGGACGAGTTCGTCGGCGCGCCGTTCGACGGCTCCGCCGAAGGCCGGGCCAGGACCCGAGCGCTGCTGCTCGCGTGCAGTTCAGACGGCTGAAAACCAACCCTGGTGTGATCGGTGTCACAGGCGTAGCATCGCTGACACGACGGGTTCGGGAGTGACCATCCAAGAGCCGTGCAAGGGATGAAAGCCGGCCGCGCACCATGAAGAAGACGCGCCCACTGTCCTCCCGAACCCGCCCTTTTCTGCCGGCATCCCAGGGTTTTCCGCGAATGGGTCGCCGGTGTGCAACGCAAGACGCCCCCGGGAAGAGTCCGGGGGCGTCTCGGTCGGAGCGGACGAAGGGCGCGGAAGGGTTAGAACGCCGCCTCGTCGAGCTCCATGATCTCGTTGTCGAGGTTGTCGATGATGGACCGGGTGCTGGTGAGCTGCGGCAGGAAGTTCTTCGCGAAGAAGGACGCCACCGCGACCTTGCCCTCGTAGAAGGCGCGGTCGTCGCCGCTGGCGCCGGCGTCGAGTTTCTCGATCGCCACGGCCGCCTGCTGAGCCAGCAGCCAGCCGATCACCAGGTCGCCGACGCTCATCAGGAAGCGCACCGAGCCCAGGCCCACCTTGTAGATGCTGGCCTGATCCTCCTGCGCGGCCATCAGGTAGCCGGTCAGCGTGGCCGCCATGCCCTGGACGTCCTCCAGCGCGGTGGCCAGCAGCGTGCGCTCGGCCTTGAGCCGGCCGTTGCCGGTCTCGGCCTTGACGAACTCCTCGATCTGGCCGGCGACGTGGCCCAGCGCCACACCCTTGTCGCGGACGATCTTGCGGAAGAAGAAGTCCTGCGCCTGGATGGCCGTGGTGCCCTCGTACAGGGAGTCGATCTTGGCGTCACGGATGTACTGCTCGATCGGGTAGTCCTGCAGGAAGCCGGACCCGCCGAAGGTCTGCAGGCTCTCGGTGAGCTTGGCGTAGGCCTGCTCGGAGCCGACACCCTTGACGATCGGGAGCAACAGGTCGTTGACCTTGACCGCCAGCTCGGGGTCGATGCCGTGCAGCGTCCTGGCGACCTCGGCGTCCTGGTGGGTCGCGGTGAACAGGTACAGCGCCCGCAGACCCTCGGCGTAGGCCTTCTGGGTCATCAGTGACCGGCGCACGTCCGGGTGATGGGTGATGGTGACGCGCGGAGCGGTCTTGTCGGTCATCTGGGTCAGGTCGGCACCCTGGACCCGGCTCTTGGCGTACTCCAGCGCGTTCAGGTAACCGGTGGACAGCGTGGCGATCGCCTTGGTGCCCACCATCATGCGGGCCTGCTCGATGACGTCGAACATCTGCGCGATGCCGTCGTGCACGTCACCGACCAGCCAGCCCACCGCGGGGGTGCCGTGCTGGCCCAGTGAGAGCTCACAGGTGGCCGAAACCTTCAGGCCCATCTTGTGCTCGACGTTGGTGACGAAGGCGCCGTTGCGCTCACCGGGCTCACCGGTCTCAGGGTCGAACAGGAACTTCGGCACGAAGAACAGCGACAGGCCCTTGGTGCCGGGGCCGGCGCCCTCGGGGCGGGCCAGCACCAGGTGCATGATGTTCTCGAACAGGTCGTCGGAGTCGGCGGAGGTGATGAAGCGCTTCACCCCGTCGATGTGCCAGGTGCCGTCGGGCTGCTGGACAGCCTTGGTGCGTCCGGCGCCGACGTCGGAACCCGCGTCGGGCTCGGTGAGCACCATGGTGGCGCCCCAGCTGCGCTCGGCGGCCAGCACGGCCCACTTCTTCTGCTCGTCGGTGCCGTTCTTGTAGAAGATCTCCGCCATGCCCGAGCCCATCGCGTACATGTAGGCCGCGGGGTTGGCGCCCAGGATGTGCTCGATCAGGGCCCATTGCAGCGAGCTGGGCATCGGCATGCCGCCGAGCTCCTCGAGCAGACCCACCTTGTCCCAACCGCCCTCGAGCAGCGTGCGCATCGACTTCTTGAAGCCTTCGGGCAACGTCACGGCGTGCGTCTTGGGATCGAACACCGGTGGGTTGCGGTCGCCCTCTTCGAAGGACTCGGCGACCGGGCCCTCGGCGAGGCGGGCCATCTCGCCCAGCATCTCGGTGGCGGTCTCGACATCGAAGTCGGCATAGGCGCCCGAACCGAGGACCTTGTCGACGCCGAACACCTCGAACAGGTTGAATACCTGGTCACGGACATTGCTCTTGTAATGGCTCACGGGGTTTCCTCCTCATCGAGAACGCCACTTGTGGTTGGGTACTCCGGGATAAGTTACCCACCAGTAACTGCGCCTAACTATACCGGCTGGTAACTTCAACGCAAGACGACTGCGGCCAATTTCTACTAGCTAACCAACCCAGCGGTTGGCCGAGGCCGCGAATCGCCCTGAATACCGGCTGTGAGCAGCAATTTTACCTGCTTGTGATGATGGTCACGTCCAAGCCGATATGGTGTTCGGATGCAGACGGATCTCGGGGTCGCGGTGTGGGGAACCGGCAATATGGGCGCCACCTCGATCCGGTCCCTGACCGCCTTTCCGGGGCTGCGGCTGACCGGCGTCATCACCTCCTCGCAGGACAAGCAGGGCCGCGACGCCGCGTCGTTCGCCGGACTCGACTCCGACACCGGCATCGCTGCCAGCACCGATGTGGACGCGGTGCTGGCCGGCTGCGATGCGGTCGCCTACATGGCTTCCGGCGATGTGCGGCCCGAGGAGGCGATCGGCGACATCGAGCGTTGTCTGCGCACCGGCGCCCACGTGGTCACTCCGTCCCTCTACTCGCTCTACGACCCGCGCTCGGCACCGCCGGACTGGGTGCAACGCCTCACCGCGGCCGCCGAAGCCGGCGGCGCCGCACTGTTGGTCAGCGGGGTGGATCCCGGCTGGGCCAACGACACGCTGGCGGTGCTGGCGGCGGGGCTGTGCACCCGCATCCGGACCATCCGCTGCCAGGAGATCTTCGACTACTCCACCTATGACCAGCCACATGCGGTTCGGGTGCTGTGCGGCTTCGGGGCGCCGATGGGACCCGACGACCCGGTCCCGATGATGCTGGCGCCCTCCATCCCGACCATGGTGTGGGGCGGCAACATCCGGCTGATCGGGCGCGGTCTGGGCATCGAGATCGACGAGATCACCGAAGAGATCGAGCGACGCGGCCTGGAGAAGTCGGTCGACACCGTGATGGGCGGTTTCGACGAAGGCACCCAGGGTGCGTTCTTCCTCAAGGTGGTCGGCTGGTCGGAAGGTCAGCGGCGCGTCGTCGTCGAACACATCACCCGCATCCACCCGTCCTGCGCGCCGGACTGGCCCCAACCCGACGACGCCGGCACCGGCGGCGCCGGTGACCACCGGGTCATCATCGACGGAGATCCACAGTTGACGATCGTGGTGCGCGCCGACGTTCCCGGCGGCACCCGCGCCGACGGCGGCAACACGACCGCGGCCAACCGGCTGCTCGGCGCGATCTCCTGGCTGGCCGGACAGCTGCCGGGCATCTACGACGGGCTGGACGTCCCGCTGCACCCCGCGCTGCCCTCCGCGGTGGAGGCCGGGCGCTGGGCCAGCCCCGCCGGCTGAGGCTACTTGTGGGCCAACTGCTTGTTGGCCAGCCGGGTCAGCCAGCCCGGGGAGAACCGCGACGCCAGTGCCAGCGCCTTGGCCGGCCGCCCGACCGGATAGTGCACCTGGTGCAGGATCCGCCGTAGCCGGGGCGCATCCACCGCGGCGACGATGTCGTCGGCGATGTCCTGCGCGGTCAACCGGATGCCCAGCGACTGCGTGGTGCCGGTGGAGACGCCCTGCGTCATCGCGGTGTTGACGAACAGCGGCCACATGTCGATGACCCGGATGCCATGGCCGGCCCACTCGATGTCGAGGGCCTCGGTGATGGCTCTGATGTAGAACTTGGTGGCGCTGTAGTTGGCCAGTTCGGCCTGGCCGTAGATCGCCGAGGCCGACGCCAGGTTGATCACCGTCGCCCGAGGGGTGGACCTGAGGTGCGGGAACGCCGTGTGCAACCCGTTGACCACGCCCTTGATGTTGACGTCGATGTCGCGATGGTGCACCGCCAGCGGGATGTCTTCGAAGGCGCCGGCGCTGAGCAGGCCGGCGTTGTTGATCAGCACGTCGAGCCGGTTGCCGGCGGCGGCGACGAACTCGCCGATCCGGGTGGACATCTCGGCTGCATCGGTGACGTTGAGATGACCGACGACCCCGGCGCCGCCGGACGCGCCGATCTCCTCCTCGAGGGTGCGCAGCCCGTCCTCGTCGATGTCGTAGCCGCCGACGAAATAGCCCAGGCGCGCGAAGTTCAGCGCGGTCGCCCGGCCGATGCCTGTCGCGGCACCGGTGATGAACACCGATTTCCTCACCGGAATCTCCTTGTCGTCACATGTTGAGTTGCCAGACCGCGAAGTTGAGCGACAACGCGAACGCGCTCCAGACCAGGTAGGGAACCAGCATCGCACCGGCGATCCTGTCCACCCACCAGAACGCGACCACCGTGCCGATCAGCACCAGTAACAGCGCACTGAGCTCGAAGAACGCCACCCCGCGCCAGCCCAGACCGAAGAACAGCGGCGTCCACGCCGCGTTGAGCACCAGTTGCACGGTGTAGAGCACCAGTGCCCGCCGGCATCGCGGCGACGGCCCGGCCCGCCACACCAGCCAGGCGGCGACCGCCATCAACAGGTAGAGCACCGTCCAGGTCGGGCCGAACACCCAGGACGGCGGCGCCCAACCGGGTTGCTCGAGGCGTCCGTACTCCTCGGCGGCGCTGGCGGTCGCCAGCCCGCCGAGAGCCGAGGCCACGACCACGGCGAGCACCGAGATCGCCAAGGCGAACAGCGATTTCGAGCGGGTACGCGCGCTGTCGGCCACCATGGTCTGTCACCGTACCGCAGCACCCCGCCCGGAAGATCTGATCATTCGGTGACGGGGAGCGGTCCAGCTCAGCCCGGCGATTCGGATTCCGCGGCGGGCGGTTGTTCCCCAGCGGCCGGCTCCGCGGATTCGACATCGGCGGCCGGTTCGGCGGGTGCGGCATCCGGCAGCTGTGCCACCAGGTACTCGGCGAGCCCCCCGATGGTCGGATAGTCGAAGACCGCGGTGGCGTTGATGGTGAACGCACCCCCGAACTGGCTGTGCAGGCGGTTGCGCAGTTCGATCGCCATCAGCGAGTCGGTGCCCAGGTCCAGGAAGCGGCTGCTGGCCGCCGGCGGCTGGGCCAGCCGCAGGAAGTTCTGCACCTCGCGCTGCAGGAACTCAGTGACGAAACCGGCGCGCTGGCCCACCGGGATCTCCTGCAGCTGCCGCAGCAGCTCGCTGTCTCCGGTCGCCTCGCCGGCGGCGCTGGGCAACACCAGATCGAGAATCGGCGGGCGCGCGGCACCGAGGAGCTTGGCGGCGCGCTGCCAGTTGGCCTTGACCACGGTGGCCTGCCCAGTCCCGTTGGCGATCACCTCGGCCAGCGCGCTGAGCGCGGCGGCCGGGGCGAGTGGGGCCAGACCCTGGGCGCCCAGATTGGCGCGCGCGGCCTCCGACGAGGCCATGCCGCCCTCGGCCCACGGACCGAAGTTCACCCCGGTGGCAGGCAGGCCCTGTGCCCGTCGACGCGCGACCAGGCCGTCGAGCAGCGCATTGGCCGTCGCGTAGTTCGCCTGACCAGGCGAACCGAACACACTGGACACCGACGAGGACACGACGAAGAAATCCAGGTCGTCGTCGGTGGTCAGCTGGTCCAGATGGCAGGCGCCGAACGCCTTGGGCGCCAACGTCGTCCGGAACCGCTCCACGCTCTGCTGAGCCAGCAGCGCATCGTCGAGCACGCCGGCCAGATGGATGACCCCGGCCAGCGGGGGCAGCTCGGCGCGGACACGGTCGAGCAGTTCGGCGACCTCGGTTCGGTCACCGACGTCGGCACAGAACGTGTGGATCCGGCACTTGTGCCGCTCGGTGATCTCATCGATGGCCCGCTGGGCGTCCTCGTCGGGCTTGCGGCGGCTGGTCAACACGATGTCGCCCGCCCCGAGCTGTGCCAGGTACGCCGCGGTGTGCAGACCGATGGCGCCGAGCCCGCCGGTGATCAGATAGCTCCGGTCGGCGCGGGGCTGCAGCGGCTGCGGTATCTGCAGCACGATCTTGCCGATGTGGCGAGCCTGCTGCATCCGCCGGAACGCCGCCCTGGCCTCGGTGATGGGGTAGATCTCGGCGGGCAGCGGTGCCCACTGGCCGCCGGCCATCCCGTCGGAGACCTCGGTCAGCAGGCGTTTGATGTGTTCGGGGTTCTCCAGCGTGGTGACGTCGAGCGCGACGATCTCATAGTCGATGTCGGGCCGTGCCTGCGCCATCTGTTCGGGTGTCCAGATGTCACGTTTGGCGATCTCGGCGAAGCGGCCGTTGTGGGCGGTGGCCCGCACGGTCGCCTCGATGAACCCCTCGTTGGTCAGGCTGTTGAGCACCACGTCGACACCGGCACCGTCGGTGTCCGCCAGGATCTGGTCGGCGAAATCCGTTGTCCGCGAGTCGTAGACGTACTTGACGCCCATCTCGCGCAGCGCGGCCCGCTTGTAGGTGCTCGCGGTCGCGAACACGACGGCGCCGTGCTGCTGTGCCATCTGGATGGCGGCCAGTCCGACGCCGCCGCTGGCGGCGTGGATGAGCACCCGGTCACCGGGCTGCAGCTGCGCCCAGTCGAAGGCCAGCCGGGCGGTCAACGCCGCGGCGGGGATCGTCGCCGCCGCCACCGCGCTCAGCCCGTCCGGAACCGGTGCCACCAACTGCGCCGGCACATTGAACCTGCTGGAGAAGGCGCCCTGCATGAAGCCGTACACCCGCTGGCCCACTTCGAGTCCGGTGACACCGGAACCCACTTGGGTGACCACGCCGGCGAAGTCGCCGCCGATCGGCCCGGGATCGCCGGGGTAGAGGCCCAGCACGTTCAACACGTCGCGGAAGTTCAGGCCGGCGGCCTCCACACCGACCTGCACGTAGCCCTCGGCCGGTGCCGGGACGTCGGCTTCGGTCAACCGCAGGTTGTCGATGGCGCCACGCTCGGTCGGGGCCAGCACGTAGTCGGTCGACCGCGGCACGGTGAGGTGACCGCTGCGGGCCCACGGGACCAGGCGCGAGGCCAGCAGCTTGCCTTGCCGCAGCGTCAGTTCGGGCTCATCGGGCGGTGCGGCGAGCATGCCGGCGACCGCCTGCACGGCCTCCGGCGATCCGTCGCAGTCCAGGAGCCGGCAACGTAGCGCCGGCTCCTCGTTGATCGCCGTGCGGCCGAAGCCCCACAGCGCCGCCTGGACCGGATCGACCTGCTCGCCGGACTCGCAGGCCACCGCGTGTTCGGTGACCAGCCACACGCCGCCCGGCAGTTTCACCTCACCCTGCTGCACCGTGTGCACGGCGCCGAGCAGATCGGCGATCTCGGCTTCGAGCCGCGCGGCGACCTCGGCGCCCGACTCCGCTGCCCGCGGCGCGGTGGTGCTGCGCCAGACGACCCCGGAGAACGGCAGCCCGCGCTCGTGGGCGTCGGCCAGTGCCTCGCCCAGCGACTGCGCGTCGAGGGTGCGGTCGAGCGGGATGCAGCCGGGGACCTCGGCGGCCAGTTCATCGAAACCGGCGATCAGCCAGGTGCCGGCAGGGGCCGTCGTGTCGGCGCCGATCTCCGGCGGTGCCACCTCATGCCAGCCGACGGTGTACAGCAGCCGGGTGGCGTCGCCGCCGAGGCCGCGCAGCAGCGCCTCGCGGGGTGCGCGCTTGACGGTGAACTCGCGGATTCCGCCCAGGTTCCGCCCGTCGCGATCCAGGAAGTCGAGGTCGAAGACCTGGGTTTCGCTGTCCAGGCTGCTGGTGTGCCAGGTGGCGCGGCAGTAGAAGCGCCGCGGCATGCGTTCGGCCAGCGCCACCTGCCCGTAGCGCAGCGGCAGGAACAGGTCGTTGACGCCCTGCTCGGCGGCGAGCAGGGCCGGGAACGCCGGGAAGGCGACTCCGGTGCACAGGTCCATCAGCACCGGGTGCATCGGCTCGGTGCCGAGCTGTTCGGCGAGTTCCTCACCGACCAGGATGTCTCCGATCGCCTCGCCCTCGCCCAGCCACAAGGACTTCAGCGAGCCCGACCAGGTCGGCCCCCAGGACAGCTCCATGTCGGCGAAGGTGTCGAACAACTCCTGCGGGCGCATCCGGGTGCACCGCTCGATCGCCTCCTCCACCGCGTCGGCCTGCTCGGCGGCGGGCTGCGCACCGGCTGCGGCGCTGTCCTCGACACCGCCCAGGACTGTGCCGTCGGCGTTCAGCGACCACTCGGCACCGCGTTCGCCGAACGGCCGGCTGTGCACCTGGAAGGTCCATTCGCCGTCCTTCCCGCCGTCCACCGGATGCAGGGTCAGCTGCACTTCACGGGAACTCTTCTCGGGCAGGATGATCGGCTCATAGAAGAACACGTCCTTGACCCGTGCCGGGGCGCCGACCGCGGCCAGTGCCATCGAGGCATAGGTCGCCCCCGGGACCACGACGGTGCCGTAGATGACGTGATCGGAAAGCCACGGTTGCGACCGGACCGACAGCCGGCTGGTGTAGACCGTGTCGCCGGAGGCGAGGTCCTTGGCGCCGCCCAGGATCCCCGAGGAGGCGCCGCCACCGCCGGATCCGTCCACGGTGACGCTGGATGCCTTGGGCCAGAAGCGGCGCCGCTGGAAGGGATAGGTGGGCAGTTCCAGTCGGTGGCCGGGCTGCCGGTGCAGCGCGGCGAAATCGGGGCGGTGACCGCTGACGTAGGCGGCGCCCAGGGCGTCGGCGATCTGACGCCGGTCGCCGACACCCTTGCGCAGCGACACGACGGCCCGCGGCGCGGCCAGGTGCTCGGGCCAGACCTGCACGGCCGCACCGGTCAACACCGGCTGCGGACCGATCTCCATCAGCACCGAGCAGCCCAGCGCGGCCACCGTGCGCACGCTCTCGGCGAACTGCACCGGCTGCCGGGAGTGGCGCCGCCAGTAGTGCGCATCGAGCGGGGTCTGGGTGGTGAGCACGGCGCCGGTGCGGTTGCAGACCAGCGGCAGCCGGGGAGCGGCGTACTGCATCTGCGCTGCGTACGACTCGAACTCGTCGAGCACCGGATCCAGCAGTTCGGAGTGGAAGGCGTGGCTGGTCTCCAGCCAGGTGCATCTGATCCCGTCCTCGCCGAACGCGGCGACGATCTTCTCGAGGTCCTCCCCGGGACCCGACAGCACCGTGTTGGGGCCGTTGTAGGCGCCGACGGACACCCGCGGGTACCCCGCGGCGACCTCCTCGACATGCTGGGCATCGGCGAACACGGCCACCATCCGGCCGCCGGCGGGCAGGCTGCCGAACATCCGGCCGCGCTCGGCCATCAGCCGGGCACCGTCGCCGATGCTGAAGACACCGGCCACGCACGCCGCGGCGTACTGGCCGACACTGTGCCCGAGCACCACGTCGGGTTCGATGCCCCAGGACTGCCAAAGCCGCGCCAGCCCCATCTCGACGGCGAACAGCGCGGGCTGCGCGAAAGAGGTGTGCCGCAGCCTCTCACCGGCCTTGCCGCCGGTTTCCCGGTCGGTGGCGAACAGCACCTCCAGCAGCGGATGGGCCACCACGTCGGCGACCGCGTCGGCGCATTCGGTCACCGTTTCGGCGAACACCGGCTCGGTGTCGAACAACTCGCGGGCCATCCCCGGGTACTGGCTGCCCTGCCCGGTGAACAGCCACGCCGTCGTCGGGCGGTTCGTGTGCTCGCCGCGCAAGATTCCTGGGCGGGAACGGTTTTCGGCCAGCTCAGCCAGGCCATCGCGGGCGGCCTGCACCGAATCCACGACCAGTGCGGCGCGGTGCTCGAAGTGCGAACGGCCGGTGCCGGCCGTCAGGCACACGTCGGCGAGGTCCGCGTCGGGATGGGCGTCCAGCCACGCGGCATAGCGCTGCGCCAGGGTCGTCAGCGCCTCGGGTGAACGCGCCGACAGCGCCAGCACGTTGACCGGCGGCTGCGCCCGGCCCGACGGCGTCTCGGGTGACTCGACTACCGCACCGGCGACCGATTCGGCGGGTGCCTCCTCGATCAGCACGTGGGCGTTGGTGCCGGTGAACCCGAACGAACTCACCCCGGCCCGGCGCGGCCTGCCGTTGGCCTGCCACGGAGTCGCCGAGCCGACGACGCGCACCGGCAGCGAATCCCACGGGATGTGCGTTGACGGGTTGTCGAAATGCAGGCTCTGCGGCAGCAACGAGTTCTGCAGCGACAGCACGACCTTGATCAGACCCGCTGCCCCCGAGGCCGACTCGAGGTGGCCGATGTTGGTCTTCACCGAACCCATCAGCAACGGCCGGTCGGCGTCCCGCGAGCCGCCGTAGGCGGCCGCGGCCGCCTGCACCTCGATAGGATCGCCGAGCGGGGTGCCGGTCCCGTGTGCCTCCAGGTAGTCGACGTCCCCGCCGGTCAGGCCGGCACGAGACAGTGCGGCGGCGATCAGGCGCTGCTGAGCGCCACCGTTGGGCACCGTCAGACCGCTGGAGGCGCCGTCCTGGTTCACCGCGCTGCTGGGGATGACCGCGCTGATCCGATCGCCGTCGGCCACCGCGTCGCTGAGCCGCTTGAGCACCAGCACACCGCAGCCCTCGCTGCGCACATAGCCGTCGGCCGATGCGTCGAACGTCTTGCACCGCCCGACCGGGGAGAGCATCCTCGCCCGGGACGCGGCGACGACGGTGACCGGGCTGAGCAGGACGTTCACCCCGCCGGCCACCGCCAGATCGCAGTCCCCCGAGTGCAATGCCTGGCAGGCTTGGTGCACGGCCACCAACGCCGAGCTGCACGCCGTGTCGACCGCGACAGCCGGCCCCTCGAGTCCGAGCGCGAAGGCGACCCGGCCCGAGATGGCGTTGAGTGCGTTGCCGGTGATGAAGTGCGGTTCGATCTTGTCGATGGACTCCGCCGACAGCAGATGGGCGTATTCGTTGGCGGCCACGCCGGTGAAGATCCCGGTTCGGCTGCCGCGTAGCGAGGACGGTGCGTACCCGGCCCGCTCCAGGCCTTCCCACACCGTCTCGAGCATCAGCCGCTGCTGGGGCTCGATCCAGACGGCCTCACGCGGGGAGATGCCGAAGAACTCGGGATCGAATCCGTCGATGCCGTCGAGGAATCCGCCGAAGCGGGTGTAGGTCTTGCCCGGCGCGTCGGGATCCGGGTCGTAGAACTCGTCGATGTCGAATCGGTCCTCGGGGACCTCACGGATCGCATCGACACCGCCGGAGAGTAGCTCCCAGAAGGCTTCCGGGTCGGGCGCCCCGGGGAATCGGCACGACACCGCGACGATCGCGATCGGGTCGTCGGTGCGGATCGGTGCCGCCGCCACCGGCCTGGCGCCCGGACCGGGCGCAGCCTCGTCGCGCAGCCCCAGCACGTCGCCGAGCAGATAGTCGGCGACGTCGGACAACCGCGGGTGATCCATCGCCAGGGTCGCCGGGATCTCGGCTCCCACCGCCTGCTCGATGCGGCGGCGCAGTTCGACGGCCATCAACGAATCCATGCCGAGGTCGAAGAACCCGGCGTCCTCACGGATCTCGGCGGCGTCCACCCGGGTGATCTCGGCGACCGCGTCGCGCAGGTAGTCGGTGAGCAACTTGGTGCGCTGCTGCACCGGAGCGTTGGTCAGCGTTTCGACCAGCGGGGTCCTGCCCGACGGCAACACGGTCGGGGTCGTGGCCGTCAGCTGGTCGGCGACGCCACGCTCCAGCTCCGCCAGGAACGCCCGGCGTCCGGCCTGCTGGTAGAGCGGCAGGAAACGGGCCCAGTCGACCCGGGCGACCACGGCCTGGGCGGGGGCGCCGGCCATCGCGTCGGCCAGACCGGTGAGCGCATCGGCCGGGGACAGCGTCCGGATTCCGCGTCGATCCAGCCGGGCTCGTGACTCGGCATCGGCCATACCCGCCGACCAGGGGCCGAAGTTGACGCTCAGCGCGGGGACGCCCCGTGAGCGCAGCCGCCAGGCCAGTCCGTCGAGGAACGCATTGGCGGCACTGTAGGCGGTCTGGCCGAATCCGCCCCACACCGAGGCGATCGACGAGATGGAGACGAAGAAGTCCAGCGGCAGGTCGGCGACCGCCTCACTGAGATTCCATGCGCCCCAGACCTTCCCGCTGAAGACACGGTCCACCTCGGCATCGTCGAGGTCGGCCAGCGGGGTGGTTCCGATCTCGCCGGCGGCGTGCACGACGCCGGCCAGCGGCGGCAGCTCGGCCGCCACGGTGGTCAGCAGGCGGGCGACGTCGTGGGCATCGGCGACGTCGGCGGCGGCCACCCGGATCTGGCAACCGTGCAGCGCGGCCAGCGCGTCGATCCGTTCGCGGGTGGCTTCGCCGGGTGCCCGACGACCGGTCAGCACCAGATGCCCGGCGCCGTGTGCGGCCAGGTAGCCGGCGACCTCCAGGCCTATCGACCCCAGACCGCCGGTCACCAGGTAGGTGGCGTCATCGCGCAGGGACAGTGCCGTGGTGCTCGGATCCCCGGCGCGGCGGACCAGCCGTGGGACATGGACGACCCGGTCGCGCACCGCGAACTGATCCTCGGTCGGGCCGGCGCCACGCGGGGCGGTGATCCGGTCGACGACCGCCGACCACTCGGCGGCGGTGCCCTCGTCCAGATCGGCCAGGCCGCCCCACAGCTGCGGCAGCTCCAGCGAGGCGGCGCGACCGAATCCCCACACGCAACTCTGATCCGGTGAGACCGCGTCGGTGTCGGTCACCCGTTGTGCGCCCCGGGTCACCAGCCAGATGGGGAGGCGCGATTCCGCCGCCGCCGCGGCGCGGAAGAGGCGCCGGGTGCCGGCCAGGACCCGGTGCTGCATCCGCAGCAGCGACCGCATCGTGGGTGCGGTGTCGCCCTCGAGGGCCGATGTCACCACCACCCGAAGCTCATGTCCCGGTGTGGAACCGGCTTCCCGCAGCGAATCGGCGAGGGCATGCTGCTCGTCGTCGGAAACGGGCAGGCCGATGATCTGGTACCGCTGCCCGCGGGCGGTCAGCACCTCGGTCAGCGGGGCGATCGACTCGGCGTCGTCGGCGATCAGCACCCACGACGGCGCGGTGCCGGTTTCGGCACCCGAGGTGGCCGGCGCCGACTTCTCCCAACGGATCTCGTAGCGGTCGTCGGCGATGGCCTGGACCGACCGCTGGTCGTTGTTCCGGGCGGCGAGCTTGGTCAGGACATCGAGGGTGTGCCGGTCGGCGGTGTCACCGTCGATCAGCGCGGCGAGCTCGGTGAGCCGGCCGTCTTCGAGCAGACGCACCGCTTCGGTGCGTGATGCGGACTGTTCAGGGTGCTCGAGCCGGTCGGTGTGGCCCCGGCTGTCGGAGAACCAGTACTGGCGGTGCTCGAACGGATAGGTGGGCAGATCGAGCTTGCGGGCGCCGGGCCGGCGGAGCGCGGCGAAGTCGGGCAGGTGGCCCAGGACGTAGGCGTCGGCGAGGGCTTCGGTGATCTGCCGGTGGTCGGCGGCGGTCGGGCGCAGCGAGGTGATCACCCGGGGAGCGTTGGCCGGGTCGGGCCACGCGCCCAGGGCCGCGGCCGTCAGCACCGGCCGGGGACCGATCTCGAGGAGCAGCCGGCAGTTCAGGTCGGCGAGGGTGGCCACACTCTTGGCGAACTCCACCGGCTGGCGCGCATGCCTGCGCCAGTAGGCGGCGTCGAGCCTGACGCTGCGGCCGAGCGCAGCACCGGTGCGGTTGTCGATCAGGATCCGCTGCGGCTCGTTGAACGTGAACTGCCTTGCGTAGGTTTCGAATTCCTCGAGGATCGGATCCAGCAGCTCGGAGTGGAACGCATGGCTGGTGTCCAGCCAGTCGCATCGGACACCGTCGGCGGCCAGCCCGGCGATGGCCCGCTCCAGATCCTCGGCGGGGCCGGACAGGACGGTGTTGGCTCCGTTGTACGCCGCGACCGACAGCCTCGGAAACTCATCGGTCAGGGCCTCGACACGGGCGGCGGCGGTGAACACCGCGACCATGCGCCCGCCGCTGGGCAGGCTGCCGAAGAGCCGGCCGCGTTCGGCGATCAACCGCGCACCGTCGTCGAGGCTGAACACGCCCGCCACACAGGCCGCGGAATACTGTCCGACACTGTGGCCCAGCACGACGTCGGGCTGCAGACCCCACGACTGCCAGAGCCGCGCCAAACCCGTCTCCACCGCGAACAGGGCCGGCTGCGCGTAGGACGTCTGCCGCAGCGTGTCCTCGGCTTCCGGGCCGTCCGCCGCGAAAATCACGTCCAGCAAGGGCTTTTCGAGCACGTCGGCGACGGCGTCGGCGCACCGGTCGAGCGTCTCGGCGAACACCGGCTCGGCGGCGTACAACTGTCTGGCCATCCCCGGGTACTGGCTGCCCTGCCCGGTGAACAGCCAGGCCGTCTTCGGCGGCTCGTGGGACTCGGCCCGAACAAGTCCGGGTGCCGGCCGGTCGTCGGCCAGTGCGCCGAGCAACTCGACGGCGGATTCGCGGGAGTCGGCCACCAGCGCGGCCCGATGCTCCAGATGCGATCGCGCCGTACCGGCGGTGAAGCACACATCGTCGAGGGTGGCCTGCGGGTGTGCGGCCAGCCAGTCGCGGTACTGATCGGCGACCTGCAGCAGTGCGGCTCCAGTCCGCGCCGAGAGCGGCAGGATGCTGAACCGGGACCCGGTGTCGACGTCGGGCTGCGGCGGTGTCACCGGCAGGTCGGGCGCGACCGGCGCCTCCTCGAGGATGACGTGCGCGTTGGTCCCGGCGAAACCGAAGGAGCTGATTCCGGCGATGCGGGGCCGGCTGCTGCGCTCCCACGGGATGGTCTCGGTGACCACCTCGACCGGGAGCCGGTCCCAGGGGATGTGCGGCGACGGGGTCTCGAAGTGCAGGTGCTTGGGCAGGGCCTCGTTCTCGAGCGACAGCACCACCTTGAGCACACCCGCGATACCCGCGGCGGCCTCGAGGTGGCCGATGTTCGTCTTGGCCGACCCGATCAGCAGCGGCCGGTCGGGTTCGCGCCCGGCGCCGAACGCCGCGCCCGCGGCCTGGGCCTCGATCGGGTCGCCGAGCGAGGTGCCGGTGCCGTGCGCCTCCAGGTAGCCGACGGCGCCGGGTTCGAGGTCGGCGCGCTTCAGCGCATCGGCGATCACCCGCTGCTGGGCCACCCCGTTGGGCACCGTCAGGCCCCCCGATGCGCCGTCCTGGTTGATCGCGCTGCCGCGGATCACGGCCCGGATGCGGTCACCGTCGCGGATCGCGTCCTCGAGGCGCTTGACGACGATGACGCCGCAGCCCTCGCCGCGGACGTAGCCGTCGGCGGCGGCGTCGAACGTCTTGCACCGGCCGTCGGGGGCGAGCATGTGCGCGCTGGAGAACGTGATCATCGTCGCCGGGGTGAGCAGCACGTTCGCTCCGCCGGCCAGGGCGAGGTCACATTCGCCGAGTTGCAGCGCCTGGCAGGCCTGGTGGATCGCCACCAGGGACGAACTGCACGCGGTGTCGACGGCGACTGCGGGCCCCTGCAGCCCCAACCGGTAGCTGATCCGCCCGGCCGCCGCGGCGTTCGAGGTCCCGATGGCCATGTAGGCCTCGATCTCGGGGTAGGTCAGTTCGTCGGAGGCCATTCCCAGGTAGTCGTGGGTGGCCAGGCCGACGAACACCCCGGTGTTGGAGCCGGCCAGCTCGGTCGGGGCGGTCCCGGAGTGCTCGACCGCGCGCCACGCGGTCTCCAGCAGCAGTCGATGCTGCGGGTCCATCAGCCGGACCTCGCGCGTCGACATGCCGAAGAACGGCGCGTCGAAGCCCGTCACATCCTCGACGAAGCCGGCCCGGCGGGTCACCACCTTGCCGGGAACCCCGGGTTCGGGGTCGAAGAAGTCGTCGGCGTTCCAGCGGTCGGCCGGCACGTCGGACACCGCCTCGCGCCCCTCACGCAGCAGGTCCCAGAAGTCGTCGGCATCCTCGGCGCCCGGAAAACGTGCGGCATAACCGACGATGGCGAAGCGAGAGTTCGGCCGACCTTCGACGGATACCATTCGGCTTCCCTCCCCGCCTAGATCAACGTCGACGGATACTATTGCACGTCGTTTCGATCTCCGTGTGACGTCGCCCCGCACCGGTTCGGGCAGGCGGGGGCAAAGGCGAGCGTACGTTGGGTATGTTGATCGCGCGATGGGTGGTATTGCCGGTCTGGGGCGGCCGCCGGGGCAGTATTCGGAAGGACCAAGCTTTGCGGATCGGTAAGATAACGGTTGGCGCACTTGATGAATGGGCGTTGAATCCGGGCTCGGTCACCTCGTGGCATCCGACCTCAGCGGCGCGGGAGAAGGCGCTTGATGCGCCGGTCAGCGCGGTGCCGGTCAGCTACATGCAACGCCAGCATCTCCGGAACTACTGCGAACGGACCGCGGCCGGGCTGAACTTCTCCCGCCAGATCATCGCCAGCTGCGAGGTGCCCGGTCAGTGCGACATCGCGGCGATGGACCACGCCGTCAACGCCTATCTGCGCCGGCACGACACGTTCCGCAGCTGGTTCGAAGACGCTGGTGACGGCGAGTTCATCAGACGTGCGATCGATGATCCCGCCGACATCGAATTCGTGGCGGTCGACCACGGCGCCATGACCGTCGAGGAGATCCACGCCCACGTCGTGGCCATTCCGAATCCGTTGGAGTGGGGTTGTTTCACCTTCGGGATAATTCAGGGCGAGGGCCATTTCACCTTCTTCGCCGCCATGGACCATGTCCACGGTGACGCGACGCTGATCGGTACGACCATGCTGGAAGCCAACGGGATGTACTCGGCATTGAGCGGGGGCGGCGCAGCTCTCACCCTTCCCGACGCCGGCAGTTTCGACGATTTCTGTGTGCGCGAACGTGATTACACCGCGGACCTGTCGTTGGATTCGCCTGGTGTACAGGCGTGGATCGATTTCGCCGAGGAAAACAATGGCGGATTTCCCGAATTCCCGCTTCCGCTGGGAGATCCGCAGGATTCGACCAGCAGCGACATGACCTCCGAGATGCTGATGGACAGCGCGCAGACGGAGCGTTTCGAATCCGCCTGCACCGCCGCCGGGGCGCGCTTCGTCGGGGGGCTGTTCGCCTGTCTGGCCCAGGTCGAGCACGAACTGACCGGTGCACTGACCTACTACGGGCTCACTCCACGGGATTCGCGCAGCGCCACGGACAATTTCATGACCCAGGGCTGGTTCACCGGCCTGATCCCGATCACCGTGCCGATCGGGGCGGCGTCGTTCAGCGAGGCTGCCTGGGCTGCCCAGGCTTCGTTCGATTCGGGTCTGAACATGGCCAAGGTGCCCTATTACCGGGTGCTGGAGCTGGCCCCGTGGCTGAAGTGGCCGCAGCCGAATTTCCCGGTGTCGAATTTCCTGCACGGCGGGGCGGCCCCGCTGAACGCCATTCTCGCCGCCGCGGACATGGGATTGGCGAACAACATCGGGATCTATCCCGACGGGCGGTTCTCCTACCAGCTGACCATCTACATATTCCGCTACGGGGAGGGCACTGCCATGGCCATCATGCATCCCGACAATCCGGTGGCCCGGAAATCGGTCGCGCGATACATGCAGGCGATGAGATCGGTGGCGAGCCTGGTTGCCGACACCGGGCAGTGGGGACGCGTCGCTTAGCGTGGGGTATGTCGCAGGCTGTGGCCGGATCGCCGGCCCGTTCACCGCAATCGCGCGATTGCGCGGTTCGCGCGCGCAGGTGAGGTCGTGATGCGGCGGCTGGCCGACGTCGTCGTGCGCTGGCCGTGGGCGGTGATCGGGGTGTGGGTCGCCCTGGCTGTGGCCCTGCCGCTGTCCTTCCCCTCGCTCGGCGAGATGGCCGAGCGCAATCCGCTGGTCATCCTGCCCAGCGATGCACCGTCGAGTGTCACCGCCACCCGGATGGCCGAGGCATTCGAGGAGTCGGCCAACGACAACCTCGCCGTGGTCGCGTTCATCAACGAAGACGGGCTGCGGCCCGAGGATGAAACCACCTACCGCACGGTGGTCGATGCACTGCGCGACGACATCACCGACGTCGCGTCGGTGCAGGACTTCATCGGAACACCGCAACTGCGCCAGTTCCTGACCAGCGAGGACAAGACGACCTGGGTGTTACCGGTCAACCTCGAGGGTGAGCTGGGCACACCACGCGGCTACGAGTCCTACAACCGGGTCGTCAACATCATCGAACACCGGGTGGATCAGGCCGACGGTGGCGAGACCGGACTCCAGGTGTACGTCACCGGTCCCGCGGCCACCGTCGCCGACCTCACCGTCGCCGGACAGCGTGACCGCCTGCCGATCGAGATCGCGATCGCGGTGCTGGTCCTGGGTGTGTTGCTGGTGGTCTACCGCAACATCGTGACGATGCTGCTGCCGCTGGTGACGATCGGGTCGTCGCTGGTGATCGCGCAGGCGGTGGTGGCGGGCTACTCGCAGCTGACCGGCTCGGGTGTCTCGAACCAGTCGGTGGTGTTCCTCAGCGCGATCATGGCCGGCGCCGGCACCGACTACGCCGTCTTCCTGATCAGCCGGTACCACGACTATCTGCGGTCGGGCGATGACTTCGACCGGGCGGTCAAGGCGGCGATGATCTCGATCGGGAAGGTCATCACCGCGTCGGCGGCCACGGTGGGTCTGACGTTCCTGGTGATGAGCTTCGCCCAGATGGGCGTGTTCTCCACCATCGGGGTGTCCTGCGCGATCGGCATCGGGATGGCGTACCTGGCCGGCGTGACGCTGCTGCCGGCGATTCTGGTGCTCGCCGGGCCGCGCGGCTGGGTGAAGCCGCGGCGTGAGTTGACCGCGCGGTTCTGGAGGAAGTCGGGCATCCGCATCGTGCGCCGGCCGGTTCCCCACCTGCTGGCCAGTGTGCTGGTGCTGGTCCTGCTGGCCGGTGCGGCGATCTTCGCCCAGTTCAACTACGACGACCGGGAGGCCGTGGCCGATTCGGCTCCGAGCTCGATCGGATACGCCGCGCTGGAGCGCCACTTCCCGATCAGCCAGTCCATTCCGCAGTACCTGCTCGTGCAGTCCCCACAGGATCTGCGCACCCCTCAGGCGCTCGCGGATCTGGAGCAGATGGCCGCACGCATCGCCCAGCTGCCCGACGTGTCCCTGGTCAGCGGTGTCACCCGGCCGCTCGGGGAGGTGCCGGCGGAGTTCCGGGCCACATTCCAGGCCGGCATCGTCGGAGACCGGCTGGCCGCCGGTTCGGCGATGATCGACGAACGCAGCGGCGACCTCGACGAACTGGCCACCGGGGCCAACACGCTGGCAGGCAGCTTGAGCGACGTGCGCGCACAGGTCGACACGCTGGCTCCCAGCATCCAGGCCCTGCTCGGCGCGCTGACTTCGGTGCGCACCGACTACGGCGGCGACAGGTTGGTGCGCGACGTCGAGATCGCCGCCAAGCTCGTCGACAGCGTCAACAAGCTCGGCAACTCCATGGGGGTGAACTTCGCCGCCGTCCGGGACATGTTCGCCTGGATAGGGCCCGTGCTGACCGCGCTGCAGGGCAACCCCGTGTGTGACACCAACCCGTCGTGCCGCTCGACCCGGGCACAGTTCGAGCAGCTGGTCGCGGCCCGCGACGAAGGCCGCCTCGACGAGATCAATCAACTGGCCGGCGAGTTGGAGGGAGTCGGCGACCGGCAGACCCTCACCGCAACGATCAGGCAGGTCAACGACGCGCTGATCCGGCTGTCGGCGGCGATGTCGGAGCTGGGCCTGGACTCACCCGGCGGCGCGCAGGCCGGCCTGACCGATCTACAGCAGGGCGCCGACCGGCTGGCCGGCGGAAGCAAGCAGGTGGCCGACGGCGTCGACGAACTGGTCGCCCAGATCGAGTTGATGGCATCGGGGCTCGACCAGGCGTCGAATTTCCTGCTGACGATGAGCCTCGACGCGTCGAGTTCGACGATGGCCGGGTTCAACATCCCGCCCGAGGTGCTGAACGCAGTCGAGTTCCAGAAAGCCGCCGAGGCGTTCATCTCGCCGGACGGCCACTCGGTGCGGTACCTGATCCAGACCAAACTCAACCCGTTCAGCCCCGAGGCGATGGATCAGGTCAACGAGATCCTCGACGTCGCCCGCGGGGCGCAGCCCAACACGGCTCTGGCCGACGCCTCGATATCGATGGGCGGCTACCCCGCCGCGCTGCGGGACACCCGGGACTACTACCAGAGCGACATCCGCTTCATCATCGTGGCGGCCCTCATCGTCGTCCTGCTGACCCTCAGCGTGCTGCTGCGGTCGATCATCGCGCCGCTGTATCTCGTGGGATCGGTGGTGTTGTCCTACTTCGCGGCGATCGGCATCGGAATGCTGACCTTCCAGCTGATCCTGGGGGAACAGCTGCATTGGAGTGTCCCGCCGCTGGCCTTCGTGGTGCTGGTCGCGGTGGGCGCCGACTACAACATGCTGTTCGTGTCGCGACTGCGCGACGAGTCCCCGCGTAGTGTTCGCTACGGCGTCATCCGCACGCTGGGCTCGACCGGAGGCGTCATCACCGCGGCGGGCCTGATCTTCGCCGCCTCGATGGCCGGTCTGATGTTCTCCAGCATCGGCATCGTCGTGCAGGGCGGCTTCGTGATCGGCGTGGGCATCCTGCTCGACACCTTCGTGGTCCGCACCATCACGGTGCCCGCGATCGCGGCGCTGGTCGGGCGGGCGAACTGGTGGCCGTCCCGATTGGACCCGCCGAAGACCGGGTCCTCGGCGCCGCGGGAACCTGTCGAAAGTGCCTAGCAGCAGCCGGTTCAGCGGGCACAGGTGAGGTATGTGAGACTACGGAGCAGGGGGGACAGGAGCATGGATGGCGCCGCGCCGGGAACGACGTCGGGGCATCGCCGACCCGTCCTGTCGCCGGTTCTCATCCCGATCGCGGAGGGCACGCTGAATCAGCCTGGCGCCGTCCCGCCGACCCCGGGACGTCTTCGCGAAGCGGGCCGATCGTGACCGCGCCGCCCCAGTCGTCGATCCTGTCGATGCTGCACGGGCGTGCCAGCATGCATCCCGGCGACGTCGCGTTCACCTTCACCGACTACGGTCTCGATCCCGCCGGGGTTCGGGAGAGCCTCACCTGGTCGCAGTTGGCGCGCCGCACCATGAACATGGCGCGCGAGATCCAGCGACACGGGTCGGCCGGCGACCGGGCACTGATCCTGGCGCCGCAGGGCCTGGACTACATCGTGGCGTTTCTGGGGGCGATGCAGGCCGGGTTCGTCGCGGTTCCGCTCCCGTTGCCGCACCCGGGGTCCGGACATGACCGGGTGAGCTCGGTGACCGCCGACACCGCGCCGGCGGTGGTGCTCACCACCTCGGCGGCCGCCGGGGATGTCGCCGAGTACATCGCCGGGCTGCCCGATGGCGCGGTGAGCAGCGAGTTCCGGAAGGTCCCCACCCTCATCGAGATCGATGCGCTGGATCTGGACGGCGAGACCGGCCCCGGGCTGGTGCTGACCGAACTGCCGAGCATCGCCTATCTGCAGTACAGCTCGGGGTCGACCCGGCTGCCCACCGGAGTCATGGTCTCGCACCGCAACCTCACGGTGAATTTCGAGCAGCTGATGAGCAGCTTCTTCGCCGAGTCCAAACTCCCCGCGGACGCGACGCTGGTGTCGTGGCTGCCGTTCTACCACGACATGGGTCTGGTGCTCGGGGTCTGCGCGCCGATTCTGTGCGGGCGGCGGGCCGAGCTGACGAGCCCGGTGTCGTTCCTGGAGAGCCCGTCCCGGTGGGTGCGCGCGCTGGCGGAGCACCCGCACGCGTGGTCGTCGGCGCCGAACTTCGCGTTCGATCTGGCCGCCCGCAAGACGACCGACCGTGATCTGGACGGGCTCGACCTCGGCGGCGTGGTGGGCATCATCAGCGGCGCCGAACGGGTGGAGCCGGCCACGCTGCACCGTTTCGTCGACAGGTTCGCGCACTTCAACTTCGCCGACCACATGATGCGTCCGGCCTACGGTCTGGCCGAGGCGACCGTCTTCGTCGCGACGGGCACCTGGGACGAGTCGGTCCCGGCGGTGCACTTCGACTCCGCGGAACTCGGTGCCGGCCGCGTCGCCCCCAGCGCGGCGGGGAAGGGGACGACGGCGCTCGTGCAGTACCGGGTGCCGAAGTCACCCGCGCTGCGGATCGTCGACGGCCAGACCCGCCGGGAATGCCCGCCGGGCTCGGTCGGCGAGATCTGGGTGCACGGCGAGAACGTCGCGGACGGGTACTGGGGCCGGCCCGAGGCGGAGCAGACGTGCTTCGGGGCAACGCTGGACGACCCGTCCGCCGGTACCCCCGCGGGTCCGTGGCTGCGGACCGGCGACCTGGGCTTCATCCACGGGGGTGAGCTGTTCATCGTGGGGCGGATCAAGGATCTGCTGATCATCCGGGGTCGCAACCACTACCCCGAGGACATCGAGGCGACGGTGCAGGAGATCACCCGCGGCCGGGTGGCGGCGATCTCGGTCCCGGTGCGCAGCACCGAGAAGCTGGTGACGATCATCGAGCTGAAGAAACCCGCCGCCGCCGACGAGGACACCGAGCGCCGGTTCAGCGTGGTCAAGAGTGATGTCACCGCGGCGATATCGAACACCCACGGGCTGTCCGTCGAGGATCTGGTGCTGGTCGCGGCCGGCTCGATTCCGACGACGACCAGCGGCAAGATCCGGCGCGCCGCCTGCTCCGAGCAGTACCTGGCCGACCAGTTCGTGCGGTTGGACGCGTGAGCCGGGGGCAGGCACCGCGGGTGTGCGGCTGCGCAGTCACCGATGGCTGCCGCAGCGTCGGGGTATCGTCGCTTCGAGGTAGCTGGGCGCGGTCGATTCGGGCGGGAGTGGGTGTGCGAAGGGCATGAGGCGAGTACTCGCATTCGGCACCGTGCTGGCGACGATCGGTGCCGCGGGCTGTCTGGGATCGGGCATCGCGACAGCCGACGACACCGACGTGACACCGGCTCCGGCGACGTCCGCCGACAGCCCGCCGCTGGGAACACCGGGACGGGCGTACGCGCTGGGCGGGGCACACGTGCTGGGCATTCCGTACGACGAATACATCATGCGCACGGGTGCGGATTGGTTCCCCGGGCTGGACCGCCAGATCGTCGACTACCCCGCCGGACAGGTTCAGGGGCACACCCTGGAGCGGCTGTTCCCCGGCATCGGCCGGCTCGACGACGGGTTTCCCGGTCTGGGGCTGGACGGGCCGAGCGTGGGCGAGTCGGTCGCGGTCGGGTCGCCCGACACCATCGCGGCGATCCGGGAGGGTGGTCCGGGTACCGCGATCGGCCTGTCCGAGGGTGCGATGGTGCTCAACGACGTCCAGGCCCGGCTCGCCTACGATCCGGCCGCCCCGCCGCCGGATCAGCTGAGCTTCGCGACCTTCGGCGACCCGGTGGCCCGGCACCCCTTCGGGGAGAGTTTCCTGACCCAGATGTTCCCGGTGGGAAGCATCGTCCCGTCGCTGGACTACCGCATTCCGCCGCCGGTGGAGAGCCAGTACGACACCTATCAGTTCATCTCCGCCTACGACAGCATCGCCGACTGGCCGGACCGCCCGGACAACTGGCTGTCGGTGGCAAACGCGATCGTCGGCCTGGCGACCGGGCACACTGCCGTCGCGTTCACCGATCCGAGCATGGTGCCCCCGCAGAACATCCGTCGGACGGTCAACTCCCGGGGCGCCACCACGACGACGTACATGATTCCCGAGGAGCACCTGCCTTTGGTGCTGCCGTTCAAGTACCTCGGGGTCCCCAAGGAGACGCTGATCGAGCTCGACGCGGTGCTGCAGCCCTACGTGGATGCCGGGTATTCGCGTAACGACGATCCGGCGACGGCGCCTGTCACGGTCGACCCGGTCAACGGCTACGACCCGGCGGCGGTGACCGCGCCGGCCACCCAGGCCGCGTTCGGCGGCGGTGCCGATCCGGTCTCCCAGCTGCTGTCGGGCCTGCAGTACGTGCTCAACAACCAGCCCTGAACCCCGCCGTCGCCGCGGGGCCCGTCACAGTCCCGAGATCCCCACGCCGATCAGCACGCAGCCGACTGCCAGCAGCAGCACGGCCACCCCGTGCCTCCCCCGCGCCCGCAGCCAAGCGTAGAGCGCCGACAGTGCGGCGCGGGTGCGCCGGGGGGCCACCAGATAGCCCAGTAGCGGAATCTCCACCAGCGCGAATGCCACCACGTTGAAGACCAGCAGGGCGCCGAACTGGACGGCGGCCGCCGCGCCGGAGGCTACGATCAACGCCAGTGCGGCCAGGTAGTCCACGGACGGCAGCGCGATGCCCAGGCCGGCGACGCCCGCGGTCCACAGCGAACGTCCCTCGAGCAGCTGGCGGCAGCGCTGCAGCAGCGGTTCGGACAGCCGGCTCAGCAGCCCCGGCGGCCCGTCGCCGCGGCTGCCCCCGACCACCCCGGCGGCCACCAACGCGGCGTTGACCAGTACCACCGCTCCGACCACGATCTGCACCGTGGGCAGGGTGAAGTGGGTCGATCCCAGCGCGGGCCGCAGCACGAACAGCACCGTCAGGCCGACGGCGATGCCCATCGTGAAACCGCCGATGAGGAACGTGAGGAGCTGCAGGCCCGGACGGGGCCGGTTGATCATCAGAACCGTCATACCGATCCGGAACGGTTCCAAGCTGACGGCAACGGCCATCGCCAGCAGCGTGATCCACATGAGAAGGCTCACGTTACCGCCCGCGGCCGGCGTCTTCGCCGTCCAGCGCGACCCCGGTACCGCGTCCGGTACAGCGGGTACGCGCGTGGGATGATGGTGGGCGATGAGCGGTTCACAGGCCAGTCCGGACACCAACTTCGACCCGTTGTCGCTGCGGGAGGCTTTCGGTCATTTCCCGTCCGGGGTCATCGCGATCGCGGCCGAGATCGCCGGCACCCGGGTGGGTCTGGCGGCGAGCACATTCGTGCCGGTGTCCCTGGATCCCCCGCTGGTGTCGTTCTGTGTGCAGAACACGTCGACGACCTGGCCCTCCCTGGCCGGCGCCCCCTTTCTGGGCATCAGCGTGCTCGGGGAGGCCCACGACGGGGCCGCCCGAACCCTGGCCGCCAAGACCGGCGACCGGTTCGCCGGCCTGGAGACGTCATCGACCGAACGCGGTGCGGTGTTCGTTCGCGGCACCAGTGTCTGGCTGGAGAGTTCCATCGAGCAGTCGGTGCCGGCCGGTGACCACACCATCGTCGTGCTACGGGTGCACGACATCACGGTCAACCCGGATGTGGCGCCGATCGTCTTCCACCGCAGTACGTTTCGGCGACTGGGTGGTTGACCGGCAGGGCGTCAGGGGCGGGCGCTGAGTTCTTCGCGGTAACCGGCCACCCGCTGGTCGAGCTCGGTGGCGTCGTTGCTGCGCCCCTCTTTGCGGGCGAGTTCGGCACGGGCGCTCAGTTCGCGGATCGCGGTGCGAATGTCGTTGATGCTCTGAGGTTCCTGAAGCGACACTGTGCTGCCTTTCGTCGTTGACTGGCTGCTACCCGAAGCGTACCCCCGCACCCGGCTTCTACACGCCGGTGTGGAGATCGCAGTCGGCCCGTGTTCCGGGCCGCCGCACCGCGGTCAGCTCGTCGACCGGGAGCCGGGAGCGTCCCTGCGCAGAGTGGACGGCGAACCCTTCTCTGGCCCAGTACTCGAATCCGCCGATGAGCTCGCGCACCCGCCGGTAGCCCAGGTCGGTCAGCGTCAGGGCAGCCTTGGTGGCGCCGTTGCAGCCGGGGCCCCAGCAGTACACGACGATGTCGGCATCGGGGTCGGTCAGCGCGGTGGCTGCCCGGTCGGCGAGCTGGGCGCCCGGGATGTGCACCGCGCCGGGGATGTGGCCCTGCTCCCAGGCGGCCGGCGAACGGGTGTCGACGACCACCGGCCCGGCGCCGGTACCGCGGGCCGCGGCCAGGTCGGCGGGGTCGATCTCGTAGCGCAGTTTGGCGGCGAAGAATGCATGGGCGGGCGGGGGTGTGGTCATGCCACTCATCCAACGGTGTCATGACCGGCGGCGGAACGGGCGATGCCTACCGATTCGCCGGCTGGACCGGTGAATCGATGGAATCATCGGCGATATGCCGAATGATCAACGGGTCGAGCTGGATCGCACCGACGAGGCGATCCTGCAGGCGTTGCAGACCGACGGCCGGATGAGCACCGCAGACCTGGCCCGCACCGTGTCGCTGTCACCCAGCGCCACCGCCGACCGGGTGCGTCGCCTCGCCGACGGCGGTGTCATCACCGGCTACACCGCGACGGTGGCGCCGGCAGCGTTGGGCTACCCGATCATGGCCTTCGTCCGGCTGGCATACCCGTCGGGCAACTACAAGCCGCTGCACGACCTGCTGACCGTCACCCCCGAGGTGGCCGAGGCCCATCACGTCACCGGCAACGACTGCTTCATCCTCAAGGTGCTGGCCCGCTCGATGCTCGACCTGGAGCGCATCACCGGGCGGATCGCCACGCTGGGAGCCATCACCACCAACGTCGTCTATTCCAGCCCGCTGATCGGGCGGCCGCTCGGCCCCGCCTAGCTTTCGGCATGGCTGTGCCGGCGCTACTCCGCCCCGCCGGCACCACTGGAATCGTCCGCGTCAGCCTCGGCCCCATCGTCCTCGTCGCCGGAGTCGGCATCGCTCGAAGGCTCGCCAGCATCGGCACCGTCAGCGTCGTCGTCGGCGGCTTCCTCGCCGGAGACGGCCGCGTCGGTGGTCTCGCTGTCAGCGCTGTCGGCGTCCTCGCCGGTGGCTTCCCCACTCGAGGTTGCTGCGTCGAGCGTTTCGTCGTCGGCGGCGTCCACCGAAGCAGCCGCAGTGAGGTCGATGCCGGTACCGGAATTGCCGGCAGTCCCGGGCCGGCCGATCAGGCCGCCTGCGCCGCCCGCTCCGCCCGTCCCCGGGAAGTCGCTGCCGGCCCCGCCGCCTGACCCGCCCGAACCGCCGTTGCCGACCAGCGC
>NZ_JBSWXU010000050.1:0-33112 GCF_056160785.1 Mycobacterium sp. ABE4_509
GCACCGACGAAGCCATCTCCTCGATACACCCCACCGCCCCATCAGTGTCGAACATGTGTTCGATACTGCCAGAAGGGTCCGACAAGTTCGGTGCTAGCGCTCCTGCCAGCCCGAGTGGATGTAGGTGTCGGCGAACCGCTTCAGTGAGTCCTTCTTCTGCTCGATCGGCGCGTCGAAGCCCAACCCGTCGAACACCCAGGGGATGACGATGTTGTCGGTGACGCCGGCCTCGGCGAGCTCACGGTGACCGTCGACGCCGAACTTGTCGATGCACACCGCCTGGAATTCGAACGGCTCCTCGGCGCGGCCGTACTCGGCGCGCAACGCGTTGATCCTGCCGATCGTCTCGGCCAGCTGTTCGCCGGTCATCATGGCGCTGGTCCAGCCGTCACCGACGCGGGCGGCCCGCTTGAGCGCGACCTCGGTGTGTCCACCCACGTAGAACGGCACCGGCTTGCCGGGGGCCGGGCTCATCTGCAGCCGGTCGAAATCGTAGAACTCGCCGTGGAACTCGACCATGCCGCCGGCCAGCACCAGCTTGAGGACCTCGATCATCTCGTCGACCCGCTTGCCGCGCTTGGCGTAGGGCACTCCGCACCACTCGAATTCCTCGGGCGCCCAGCCGATGCCGACGCCGAAACCGAACCGGTTGTTGGTCAGGTTGGCCACCGAGCCGACCTGACGGGCCAGCAGCAGCGGGTTGCGGGAGCCCAGCTTCATCACGTTGGTGTAGAAGCGCAGCGTGGAGGTCACCGCGCCCATCGCGCCCGCGGCGATCAGCGGGTCCACCCACGGGGTGTCCTCGTCCCACATCCGGGAGCCGTCCGGGGTGTAGGGGTAGTCGGCGGCCTGCTTTTCCATGTAGAACAACGAATCCGGCAGGGCGATCGAATCGAAGCCGACTTCCTCTGCGGTGCGGGCGATCTCGACCAGCTGGTCGACCGGCCCCATCGCCACACTGCAGGTGTACTGCATGCGGGTCATGACGCAGCGGGTTTGTACGGCTGATCCGGTTTGTCGCTGCTGACCACCCACATCGAGTAGTACTGCGCGCCACCGCCGTAGGCGTGGCCCAGAGCCTTGCGGGCGCCGGGCACCTGATGCTCACCGGCCTTGTTCATCACCTGGATGGCGGACTCGGCGAACCGGATCATCCCGGACGCGCCGATCGGATTGGAGGACAGCACCCCGCCGGACGGGTTGAACGGGATACGCCCGCCGATGGCGGTGTCACCGGCCTCGGTGATCTTCCACCCCTCACCCTCGGCGGCGAAGCCGAGGCTTTCCAGCCACATCGGCTCGTACCAGGAGAACGGCACGTACACCTCGGCGACGTCGATCTCGTCGATCGGGCTGGTGATACCGGCGGCCTTCCACAACGCCGCCGCCGCGTCGCGGCTGGCCTGCGGGTTGACCTGGTCGCGCCCGGCGTAGGCCAGCGGTTCGGTGCGCAGCGCGGTGGCGTTGATCCAGGCAACCGGGTGGCCGTCGGCAACCCGGGCGTCGGCGCTGGCCTCATCACCGATCACCATGGCGGCCGCGCCGTCCGAGGACGGGCAGGTCTCGTCGTAACGGATCGGGTCCCACAGCATCGGCGACTCCATCACCTTCTCCAGGGTGATGTCGGGCTGGTGCAGGTGCGCCAACGGGTTCTTCGCGCCGTTGAGCCGGTCCTTGACCGCCACCATCGCGCCGATGTGGGTCGGCGCCCCCGAACGACGGATGTAGGCGCGCACGTGCGGGGCGAAATACCCGCCGGCGCCGGCGCCGACCGGCTTGGTGAACGGAACCGGGATGCTCAGCGCCCACATGGCGTTGGACTCTGACTGCTTCTCCCAGGCCATCGTCAGCACCCGGCGGTACTTGCCGGACTGCACCAGGCTGGCCGCCACGATCGCCGTCGAACCGCCCACCGAACCGGCGGTGTGCACCCGGATCAGCGGCTTGTTCGTCGCGCCGGTGGCGTCGGCCATGAACAACTCGGGCATCATCACGCCCTCGAAGAAGTCCGGCGCCTTGCCCACGACGACGGCGTCGATGTCGGCCATCGTGGCCCCGGCATCGGCCAGCGCGCGATCGATGGCCTCGCGCACCAGTCCGTTCATCGACACGTCTTTGCGCTTGGCGACGTACTTCGTCTGTCCGGTGCCCAGCACCGCGGCCAGCTTCTTGCCAGTTGTCGGAGCCATCACTTGCCTTCCAGGACAGCGACCAGATTCTGTTGCAGCGCAGGGCCGCTCGTCGCATGTGCGAGCACCCGGGAGGCGTTGCCGTCGAAGATGTGCCGGGCGGCGAAGCCGATGCGCTCCAGGCCCGCGGAGAACATCGGGTTGGCCGACAGCGCGCCGCCGGACGGGTTGATCCTGGTCGAACCGTTCAGCCCGATCGCCTCTTTGAGGATGAGCTGCTGATGACTGAACGGAGCGTAGAGTTCGGCGATCTCCACCGACCCCGGATCTCCGCCGGTGGCCGCGGCGGCCGAGGCGGCCGTCGACGGCGAGGTGACGAGGTCTCTGGCCCCCAGCACCGGAGTTTCGATGCGGTGCTCGATCCCGGTGATCCAGGCCGGGTTCTCGCGCAGTTCGCGGGCCCGGTCACCGGCGGCCAGCACGATCGCCGACGCGCCGTCGGTGATCGGGGCGATGTCGTGGCGGCGCAACGGATCGGCGAAGAACGGACGCGCCAGCAACTCCTCGACGGATCCGGCGGGCTCCACCGAATCCGTGCGCGGCGCCGCGGTCATCGAATCCAGGGCGACCTGCGCCATGTCCTCGACGCTCCAGGTTCCCGCGTCCAGACCGAATCGAGCCTGCAGCCCGGCCATCGACACCGAATCCGGCCACAGCGGGGCCACCGTGTAGGGATCGGTCTGCAACGCCAGTACCCGGCGCAGGGTGCCGGCCGAGGACTTGCCGAACCCGTAGACCAGCGCGGTCTGGACCTCGCCGCTCAGGATCTTGATGTAGGCCTCGTACAACGCCCAGGCCGCGTCCATCTCCACGTGCGACTCGTTGATCGGGGGCACCGCGCCGATCGAGTCGATCGCCGAGATGAACGAGAACGCGCGGCCGGCAAGGTAGTCCGACGACCCCGAACACCAGAAGCCGATGTCGGTCTGTTTGAGGCCCAGCTCTTCGTAGAGCGTGTGAAAACACGGCATCAGCATCTCGACGCCGTTGGTGGTGCCGTCGGTGCGGCGCACATGGGGCGCGTGCGCGAAGCCCACCACTGCAACTTCAGTCATGCTCGTCCTGTCTAGAGGTGGTGCTTGTAGGAGTCGTAGTCGGCGTCCGGTTCGCCGGTCGGGCGGAAGTAGTCGATGTTGTCGATGCCCAGTCCCCACTCCTCGCGGGGCTTCCAGACGGCCTGGACCCGCATGCCCATCCGGACGTCGGCGGGATCGATTTCGGTGACCAGGTGCAGGAACGGGATGTCGGCCCCGTCGAGCAGCACGTAGGCGGCCACGTAGGGCGGTTTGATCCGCTGTCCCGAGAACGGGATGTTGATGATCGCGAACGTCGTCACGGTGCCCTTGTCGGACAGTTCGATGAACTGGTCGAGCTCAAGGCCGGTGGCCGGGTCGGCCTCCTTCGGCGGGAAGTACACCTTGCCGCCGCTGCCGGTGCGTGCGGCCAGCAGCTTGCCCTCCTCCAGCGCCCGCAGGAACTTGGATTCGGGAAGCGAAGCGGTGTGCTGGATTTCGATGCTCGACGGCGCCACCTGCATCGTCACCGGATCGAGGTCGAGGGCCGGCCCCTCGGGCTCGGGCTGGTCCCCGAGCGCGAAGTAGGCGATGTCGGTGATCGCGCCGACCGGCTCGTCGACCCAGTGCGCGTGCACCCGCGCCCCGGTGCGGACGTCATCGGCGGAGTCGGCGGCCACCGCGTGCAGCAGCGGGGTGTCGGCGCCGTCGAGTTTGATCAGCGCCCAGGCGAACGGACGGTCCAGCGGCTGGCCCTCGAGCGGGTGGGACTGCCACGTCCACGACATCACCGTGCCGACGCCGGCCACCGGCACCACCTCGGTCAGTGCCTCGTAGGTGACGGGGTCATACTCAGCGGGCGGAACCATCACGCGCCCGTCCGAACCGCGCACGCCGAGGATGCGGCGCTCGCGCAGCGCGGTGAAGAACTGGGACAGCAGTGGACCCACTGAACGGGTGTAGTCGAATGAGAGCTTCAGCGGAGCCGACAGCGGCTTCTCATGAGGCTCGATCTGCACCGGGCTGCCTTGGCTGGTGGTCACGGCATCGAGTAGAACAGGTTCTAAGAATGGTTTCAAGAACGGGCACGGAGGTAGCCGGATGAAGTTGGGTCTGCAGCTCGGTTATTGGGGTGCGCAGCCGCCCACCAACCACGCCGAACTCGTCGCCACCGCCGAGGAGGCCGGCTTCGACACCGTTTTCACCGCCGAAGCCTGGGGCTCGGACGCGTACACACCGCTGGCGTGGTGGGGCCGTGAGACGACCCGGATGCGGCTGGGCACGTCGGTGATCCAGATGTCGGCGCGCACCCCGACCGCATGCGCGATGGCCGCGCTGACGCTGGACCACCTCTCCGGTGGCCGCCACATCCTGGGGCTGGGCGTGTCCGGGCCGCAGGTCGTCGAGGGCTGGTACGGGCAGAAGTTCCCCAAGCCGCTGGCCCGCACCCGGGAGTACATCGACATCGTCCGTCAGGTGTGGGCGCGGGAAGCCCCGGTGGCCAGCGCCGGCCCGCACTACCCGTTGCCGCTGACCGGGGAGGGCACCACCGGCCTGGGTAAGAACCTCAAACCCATCACCCACCCGCTGCGCGCCGACATCCCGATCATGATCGGCGCCGAGGGGCCCAAGAACGTCGCGCTGGCCGCCGAGATCGCCGACGGCTGGTTGCCGATCTTCTACTCGCCGCGCATCGGGGCCATGTACAACGAGTGGCTCGACGAGGGGTTCGCCCGCCCCGGTGCCCGCCGCACCCGCGAGACGTTCGAGATCTGCGCGACCGCCCAGGTGGTCGTCACCGACGACCGTCCGGCGATCATGGAGCTGATGAAGCCCCACCTGGCGCTCTACATGGGTGGAATGGGGGCCGAGGACACCAACTTCCACGCCGACGTCTACCGCCGGATGGGCTACGCCGAGGTCGTCGACGACGTCACCAGGTTGTTCCGCAACGACCGCAAAGACGAGGCGGCCACGGTCATCCCGGACGAACTGGTCGACGACTCGGCGATCGTCGGCGATCTGGCCTACGTCCAGGAACAGATCAAGGCGTGGGAGGCCTCCGGGGTCACCATGATGGTGGTGGGTGCGCGGTCACCGGAACAGATCCGCGATCTGGCCGCGCTGGTCTGACGCCGGGTAGACACTTCCTTGCAGACTGTCTAGCCGGCGTTCTAGATTGAGGGTGTGACTGAAGCCACTGGTGCCAGCCAGCACACCATCGCCGGAACGGTACTGACCATGCCGGTGCGGGTGCGCACCGCGCAACAGCACACCGCGATGTTCGTGGTGGACGCCGACGCCGCCCAGCAGATGATCGACTACAGCGGTCTGCGGGTCTGCCGGTTCGGCAAGAACCGGGCGATGGTGGTGCTGATGCTGATGCACTACGACGACACCGACCTCGGCGAATACTACGAGTACGGGACCAACGTGATGGTCAATCCGCCGGGCTCGGACGCCGGCGGGGTCCGGGCACTGCAATCGGCGGGTGCGTTCGTCCACCACCTGCCGGTCGACCAGTCCTTCACGCTCGAGGCCGGCCGGACCATCTGGGGCTATCCGAAGGTGATGGCCGACTTCACCCTCCGCGACGGTCGTCAGTTCGGGTTCGACGTGAGCATCGACGGGAAACTGGTCATCGGCATGGAGTTCCGGCCGGGACTGCCGGTGCCCGCCGCGTTGACCGGCCGCCCCCAGGTGCACTCGACGTACTCGTGCCTGGACGGAGTCGTCCGCGAGACACCGGGGGAGATGCTGATGACCGGGGTGCGGTATCGCCCCGGTGGGGTGACGGTGCGGCTCGGCGACCACCCCTACGCCGCCGAACTCGCCTCGCTCGGCCTCCCCAAGAAGGCGCTCGTGTCCAGTTCGGCGGCCAACGTCGACATGACCTTCGGCGACGCACGCGTCTTCGCATAGCCGGCATCGACGAGAGACGAAAAGGAAAGAAATGACCTCAACCCTGTCCGGACTCGACGTCGACCTCGCCGACGGACGGTTCTATGCCGACGGGCACGCCGCGCGGGAAGCCTACAAGTGGATGCGGGCCAACCAGCCGGTGTTCCGCGACCGCAACGGGCTGGCTGCGGCCACCACGTATCAGGCGGTCCTCGACGCCGAGCGCAACCCGGAGTTGTTCTCCTCGACCGGCGGTATCCGCCCGGACACCCCGGGCATGCCCTACATGATCGACATGGACGACCCTGCGCACCTGCTGCGCCGCAAGCTCGTCAACGCGGGCTTCACCCGCAAGCGCGTGATGGACAAGCTGCCCTCGATCGAGACGCTGTGCGACACGCTCATCGACGCCGTCTGCGAGCGCGGGGAATGCGATTTCGTCCGCGACATCGCCGCTCCGCTGCCGATGGCGGTGATCGGCGACATGCTCGGTGTGCTGCCCGCCGACCGCGGCAAGCTGCTCCAGTGGTCCGACGACCTGGTGTGCGGGCTGAGTTCCCACGTGGACGAACAGACCGCCCAGATGTTGATGGACACCTTCGCGGCGTACACCGCGTTCACGATGGAGGTCATCGCCGACCGGCGGGTCAACCCCACCGAAGACCTGTTCTCGATCCTGGTGAACTCCGAGGTCGAAGGGCAGCGGATGTCCGACGACGAGATCGTGATGGAAACCCTGCTGATCCTGATCGGCGGGGACGAGACCACCCGGCACACCCTGTCCGGCGGCACCGAGCAGGTGCTGCGCCACCGCGATCAGTGGGACCGCCTGGTGGCCCAAGCAGACCTGCTCCCGGGTGCCATCGAGGAGATGCTGCGCTGGACCTCGCCGGTGAAGAACATGTGCCGCACGCTGACCGCGGACACCGAGTTCCACGGGACGTCGCTGAAATCGGGCGAGAAGATGATGCTGATGTTCGAAGCGGCGAACTTCGACGAGTCCGTCTTCGGTGATCCCGAGAACTTTCGGATCGACCGCGACCCGAACAGCCACCTGGCGTTCGGTTTCGGCACCCATTTCTGTCTGGGCAACCAGCTGGCCCGGCTGGAACTGAAGATCATGCTGACCAAGGTGCTCGCGCGGCTGCCCGACCTGCGGCTGGCCGACGACACCATGTTGCCGCTGCGGCCGGCGAACTTCGTCAGCGGGCTGGAGTCGATGCCGGTGGTGTTCACCCCCAGCGCGCCGGTGCTGGGCTAGCTGACATCACAGCTAAACCAGGTACGGATCGGTTCGGCCGACGGCCCCGAGCCGGGTGTTGACCCGGGCTGCGGCGGCCAGGATGTAGTCATCGCGGTGCGGATTGGCCCGCATGCCCGGCGAGTCGGGCGGGTGCCTGCGCCGCTTCTCGGCGAGCCGGGCCGACACCGCGACGAACGTGCCGTCCTGCATGGCGGTGTTGTCGGCGGTGGTGAGCACGTCCGAAGCGGTGTCCTCGGTGAACGCGAACGCTTCGAGCTCGGTGTCCAGGTCGCGGATCTGCGCGACGAAGCGGCTGCCGGAATGGTGGGCCACCAGATCGCAGACCGGGTCGGGCCAGTCGGTCGCGCGCAGGTAGCGTGCCCCGTCCAGCGGGTGGAAGCCGGTCGAGCTGAGTTCGGGCAGATAGCCGATGTCGTGCAACCACGCCGCGGCCACCAGGGCGTCGACGAGAGCGTCGTCGACGGTGACGGCGAGGACCTGGCAGCGGTGAGCCACCGCCCCCAGGTGCCGGAGGCGGGTGGGATCGTCGGTCATCAGCTCGGTGGCGAGCTCCTCGGCCGCAACGGTCAGGACTCCCGGCACGCCGCCGAGAATAACCCTCGGGGTAGGGCTACTTCATCTGGAAGTTCGGCGCGCGCTTCTCCTTGAACGCCCGCGGGCCCTCCTTGGCGTCCTCGGACAGGAACACCGGGATGCCGTTGGCGGTGTCGGGCTTGAACGCCTCGTTCTCGTGCATGCCCTCGGTCTCGCGGATCGTCTTCAGGATCGCCTGCACCGCCAGCGGCCCGTTGTTGTTGATCACCTCGGCGATCTCGATCGCCTTGTCCAGCGCGGAGCCGTCGGGCACCACGTGGCCGATCAGCCCGTAGGACAGTGCCTCGGCGGCGGTGATGTGGCGCCCGGTCAGCAGCAGCTCGCAGGCGATGGTGTACGGGATCTGGCGGACCAGCCGCACCGCCGACCCACCCATCGGGTACAGGCTCCACTTCGCTTCCGAGATACCGAACTTGGCGCTCTGGCCGGCGATGCGGATGTCGGTGCCCTGCAGGATCTCGGTGCCCCCGGCGATCGCCGGCCCCTCGACGGCGGCGATCAGCGGCTTGGTCAGCCGGCGGCCCTTGAGTAGCCCGTCGATTCGCGACGGGTCGTAGCTGCCGTCGGCGAACGAGTCGCCCGGCGGTTTGGCCGTCGCGGCCTTGAGGTCCATGCCCGCGCAGAAGTAGCCGCCCGCACCGGTCAGGATGCAGCTGCGGATGTCGGGATCGTTGTCCACCCGGTCCCATGACTCGACCATGATCGAGAGCATCTCGGTCGAGAGCGCGTTGCGTGACTCCGGGCGGTTCATGGTGACGATCAGCGTGTGTCCGCGCTGCTCAACGAGGCAGTCGGGCTGCTTGTCCGAACTAGTACCAGCGTCGCTCACAGGTGTCCGCCTTCCAGCGTCGATGCCACAGACTTGTCTGGAAATGTAACACGTTCTAATTTAGGGATGTGGCTCTGAATATCGCCGATCTCGCCGAGCACGCCATCGACGCCGTGCCTGACCGCGTGGCTCTGATCTCGGGAGACGAGAAGCTGACCTATGCCGAGTTGGAGGAGAAGTCCAACCGGCTCGCCCACTACCTGATGGACCAGGGCGTCAAGAAGGACGACAAGGTTGGGCTCTACTGTCGCAACCGCATCGAGATCGTCATCGCGATGCTCGGCATCGTCAAGGCCGGCGCGATCCTGGTCAACGTCAACTTCCGCTACGTCGAGGGGGAGCTGAAGTACCTGTTCGACAACTCGGACATGGTCGCGCTCGTGCACGAGCGTCGCTACTCCGGCCGGGTGGCCAACGTGCTGCCCGAGACGCCGAACGTCAAGACCATCCTGGTCGTCGAGGACGGCAGCGAGGACGACTTCTCCCGCTACGGCGGTGTGGCGTTCGAGGACGCGCTAGCCCAGGGCTCCCCGGAACGGGACTTCGGCCCGCGCAGCGAAGACGACATCTACCTGCTCTACACCGGCGGCACCACCGGGTTCCCCAAGGGCGTGATGTGGCGCCACGAGGACATCTACCGAGTCCTGTTCGGCGGCACCGACTTCGCCACCGGCGAACCGATCGCCGACGAGTACGGGCTGGCCAAGCAGGCCAAGGAGAGCGGCCCGATGGTCCGCTACCCGATTCCGCCGATGATCCACGGGGCCACCCAGTCGGCCACCTGGATGGCGCTGTTCTCGGGGCAGACCACGGTGCTGGAGCCCGAGTTCGACGCCGACAAGGTGTGGCGCACCATCCACGAGCACAAGGTCAACCTGCTGTTCTTCACCGGTGACGCGATGGCGCGCCCGCTGCTCGACGCGCTGCTGGCCCACCAGGACGAGGGCAACACCTACGACCTGAGCTCGCTGTTCCTGCTGGCCAGCACGGCTGCGTTGTTCTCCACCAGCCTCAAGGAGAAGTTCCTCGAGTTGCTGCCCGACCGGATCATCACCGACTCGATCGGCTCGTCGGAGACCGGCTTCGGCGGGTCCAGCGTGGTGGCCAAGGGCCAGTCGCACACCGGCGGCCCGCGGGTGACCATCGACAAGAACACCAAGGTGCTCGACGAGGACGGCAACGAGGTGGAGCCGGGTTCGGGTGTGCGCGGCGTCATCGCCAAGTGCGGCCACATCCCGGTGGGCTACTTCAAGGACGAGAAGAAGACGGCCGAGACGTTCAAGACGTTCAACGGGGTGCGCTACGCGATCCCGGGCGACTTCGCCGAGGTGGAGGCCGACGGCACCGTGACGATGCTGGGCCGCGGTTCGGTGTCGATCAACAGCGGCGGCGAGAAGATCTACCCCGAGGAGGTCGAGGCCGCCCTCAAGGGGCATCCCGACGTGTTCGACGCACTGGTCGTCGGCGTGCCGGACCCGCGGTTCGGCCAGCACGTGGCGGCCGTCGTGCACCCCCGGGAGGGAACCCGCCCGCGGCTGGCCGATCTGGATGCGTTCGTGCGCAACGAGATCGCCGGCTACAAGGTGCCGCGCAGTCTGTGGCTGGTCGACGAGGTGAAGCGTTCGCCCGCGGGCAAGCCCGACTACCGCTGGGCCAAGGACGTCACCGAGGAGCGCCCAGCCGACGAGGTCCACGAAAAGCACGCCGCGGTGAACTCCTAGAAGAGGATCGGCCATGAGAACCGAACTGTGCGATCGCTTCGGCATCGACTACCCGATCTTCGTGTTCACCCCGTCGGAGAAGGTCGCCGCGGCGGTCAGCCGGGCCGGCGGCCTCGGCGTGCTGGGCTGCGTCCGGTTCAACGACGCCGACGACCTCGAGAACGTGCTGTGCTGGATGGACGAGAACACCGCCGGCTTGCCCTACGGGGTCGACATCGTGATGCCGGCGAAGATCCCGACCGAGGGGACCTCGGTCGACATCAACAAGCTGATCCCGGCCGAGCACCGCCAGTTCGTCGACAAGACGCTCGCCGACCTCGGGGTGCCGCCGCTGCCCGAGGACGAGGCGCGTTCCGAGGGCGTGCTGGGCTGGCTGCACTCGGTGGCCCGCAGCCACGTCGAGGTCGCGCTCAAGCATCCGATCAAGCTGATCGCCAACGCGCTGGGTTCACCGCCCAAGGACGTGATCGACCAGGTCCACGAATCCGGGGTCCCGGTGGCCGCACTGGCCGGCTCGCCGAAACACGCTCTGCGCCATGTGGAGAACGGCGTCGACATCGTCGTCGCGCAGGGCCACGAAGCCGGCGGGCACACCGGTGAGATCGGCTCGATGGTGCTCTGGCCCGAGATCATTGACGAAATCGAGTCGCGCGGGCTGCACACTCCGGTGCTGGCCGCCGGCGGCATCGGCACCGGGCGCCAGGTCGCCGCGGCGCTGGCACTCGGAGCTCAGGGCGTCTGGATGGGCTCGGCGTTCCTGACGTCGGCCGAATACGACCTGGGGGTCCGGCTGGAGTCCGGCCGCTCGGTGATCCAGGAGGCGATGCTGACGGCCACGTCGGCCGACACCGTGCGCCGGCGCATCTACACCGGCAAGCCCGCGCGGCTGCTCAAGAGCCGGTGGACCGACGCCTGGGACGCGCCCGACGCCCCCGAGCCGTTGCCGATGCCGCTGCAGAACATCCTCGTCAGCGAGGCCCATCAGCGGATGAGCGAATCCGCCGACCCGACTACCGTGGCGATGCCGGTGGGTCAGATAGTCGGCCGGATGAACGAGATCCGGCCCGTCGCCGACATCATCGCCGAACTGGTCGCCGGATTCGACGAGGCCACCAAACGGCTGGACGGTATCCGCGAAGGCTGAATCAGCGGTATACCTGGGTGCGTGAACGGTGCCCAGGCCCTGCTGGCCACCCTGGTCGACAACGGGGTCGACGCCTGCTTCGCCAACCCCGGAACCTCCGAGATGCATTTCGTGGCGGCGCTGGACGGCGTCCCCGCCATGCGGGCGGTGCTGGCGCTGTTCGAGGGGGTGGCCACCGGTGCCGCCGACGGCTACGCCCGGATGGCCGACAAACCGGCGGCGGTGCTGCTGCACCTCGGCCCGGGGCTGGGCAACGGGCTGGCCAACCTGCACAACGCGCGGCGCGCCCACGTCCCGATCGTGGTGGTGGTCGGCGACCACGCCACCTACCACAAGCGCCTCGACGCCCCGCTGGAGTTCGACATCGACTCCGTCGCGGGCACCGTCTCCGGGTGGGTGCACCGGACCATGGCCACCGCCGACATCGGAGCCGACGCCGCGGCCGCGCTGCGCGCCGCCCGGCGACATGAGATCGCGACGCTGATCCTGCCCGCCGACGTGTCCTGGGGTGACGGGGGTGTGCCTGCGGCACTGTCCCCGCCGCCCGAGCCCCAGCCCGACGCCGACTCCGTCCACGCAGCGGCCGCGGCGCTGCGATCGGGGGAGAAGACGGTGATCCTGGTCGGCGGCGACGCCACCCGCCGCGCCGGATTGTCGGCGGCGGCCCGGCTGGCCCAGGCGACGGGAGCCGAGCTGCTGTGCGAGACGTTCCCGGCCCGCCTGGAACGTGGGGCCGGTGTGCCCGGTGTGCAGCGCCTCATCTACTTCGCCAAGTTCGCCAGGGAGCAGCTCGCCGGCACCGTCCATCTGATTCTGGCCGGGGCCAGGTCGCCGGTGTCGTTCTTCGCCTACCCGGACCCGGACAGCCCGGGTGACCTGGTGCCCGGAGGCTGCACGGTGCACCCGCTGGCCGGCCCCCGCGGCGCGGCCATGGCACTGGAGCAGCTCGCCGACGAACTGGCCGCCGGCGTCGTCGCCCCGGTGCCACCGGCGGCCCGCCCTGACACCGCAACCGGGCCGCTCGACGCGCTGTCGGTGGCCGCGGTCATCGGCGCGTTGCTGCCCGATAACGCGGTGGTCGTCGACGAGTCCAACACCGCAGGGGCGGCGCTGCCGGCGTCCACCGCGGGGGCGCCCCCGCACGATGTGCTGACCCTGACCGGCGGCGCCATCGGGTACGGCATGCCGGCCGCGGTCGGCGCCGCGATCGGGGCACCGGGGCGTCCGGTGTTGTCCCTGCAGGCCGACGGTTCGGCGATGTACACCATCTCGGCGCTGTGGACGCAGGCCCGCGAGCAGCTCGACATCACCACGGTCGTCCTCAACAACGGCGCCTACCAGATCCTTCGGTGGGAACTGGCCAATGTCGGTGTGGCCGAACCCGGATCACTCGGCAAGCGGGTCACCGACCTGCTGGACCTGGGCAACCCGGCCCTGGACTTCGGCCGGATCGCCCAGGGGATGGGCGTGCCAGCGCGCCGGGTGCACACCGCCGAGGAGCTGGCGGCGGCGCTGCAGGAAGCGTTCAGCGAACCCGGTCCGCACCTGATCGAGGCGATGCTGGTGCGCTGAGGTCCTCAGGGGGTGATGGTGGTCTGCTCGTCGATGAAGTCGGTGGCCGGGCCGATGATCTCGATCTGGCTCTCCAGGCCGTCGGCGTTGAGCTGTAGGACGAACAACCCGTCGTCGCCGGGGATCACCACCGTCTTCTGGGCGACGACCTTGGTCATGCCGTCCTGCGTCCAGGTGCCGCCGAGCTGGTAGGCCGGGAAACCGGACAGCTCGTCTTCGCGGCCCCGGGTCAACGGTTCCCATCCGGGCAGGTTGCTCAGTTCGCCCGGCGCGAGGTCGAGAATGGTCTGCGGGTCGACGTCGCCGGTCAGCTTGGACACGATCGCGACGATGCTCGGGGTGTAGTCCTCGGAGCCCGGGCCGGGATAGATGATCGCGCCGTACGCCCACTCCGGGGTGTCCGCCCCGGCGTCCTCCCAGCCTTCCGGGAACGGCAGGTTGATCGTCGGTGCACCCGGGTCGCCGCGCTGCACCGGGGTTTCGGTGATCCCGTTCTCGGCGATGTAGTCGGCGATGGTGGGGGCCGCGCCCTCCACCGACTCCTCACGGGGCGGGATCCGCTCCTGGGTCGTGGTGGCTGCCGCGCTGGTCGTCGTCGTGGTGGATTCGGTGGTGCTGGTCTCGGCGGGCTCGCTGTCGGTGCCGCCGCAGGCGGTGGCGACGACGGCGAGGGCAGCGGCGGTCACAGCGCAGCGAGTCAGGGCAGTGAGCTTCACATGCGAAGCCTAAGTCACGAGCCGGCAGATGTGGCCTGGGTAGAAGTACTCATTCTGCGCGCCGCCAGCCCGGCGAGGTTGTGTTCGACCTCCTGCTGCCACAGGTCGTTGGCGTGGCTGGTGTCGACCTCGGCCTCGAATCGGTCGGTCATGTCCGGCGTCACCTCGGCGGCGTCGACATAGAACTGCTGGTACCACCGACGGTGCTGATAGACGGGCCCGTCCTCCTCGGTGAGCAGCGGGTTGTCGATGCGCGTCTTGTGCTTCCAGATCTCGACGTCCTCGAGGAAACCTTCGCCGAAGCTGCGGTTCATCGCCCCGGCCAGCTTGGCCGCCTTGTCGGCGGGCAGACCAGGCATCTCCTGGACGGCCACTCCCCACTGCAGGACGAACGAGCTGTGGCTGACCGGGTAGTGGCAGTTGATCAGCGCCACCTCGACGGTGAAGCCCGGGCCCAGGTCGTTGTGCAGCCAGTTGATCATGTAGGCGGGCCCGAAGTAGGTCGCCTCCGAGCGCAGATACGTGCCGTCCCAAAGCTTGTCGGGGTCGGCGGTGTGGTCGGGACGGGGCTTGGACTCCATGAACTGGCTGGCGGTGTGACCCTCGATGACGTTCTTGAAGTACGTCGGATAGGCGTGGTGGATGTAGAAGAAGTGCGCCATGTCGACGTTGTTGTCGACGATCTCGCGGCAGTGCGCACCCTCGATGAGGATCGAGCTCCATTGCCACGGCGACCACCGACCCTCGTCGAACCCCTCGATCGTCGGAGGAGTCAGTTCGGCCGGCGGGACCGACCCTTCGGGGTCGTGCCACACCAGCAGCTGGCCGTTGACCTCGGTGATCGGCCATGCCCGGGTCCGGGCCAGCCGAGGGGTGCGCTTGGCGTAGGGCACCAGCCTGCACTTGCCGTCACCGCCCCAGCGCCAGTCGTGGAACGGGCAGGCGATGTCGTCGCCCTTGACCGAGCCCTGCGCCAGATCGCCGCCCATGTGCCGGCAGTACCCGTCGAGCACCTGCAGCGCACCACCGGAGTCGGCGAACACCACCAGGTGGGTACCGAAGGCGTCGATCCCGTGCGGCCGGCCGTCGCGGAAGTCCTCGGCCAGACCCAGGCAGTGCCACCCTCGGGCGAAGCGGGTCATGCTCTGCCCGGGGTCGATGTCGCGTACGGCCTCGGCGTGCGTGCTGCTCATGGTCTGTTTCCTTTCACCATGTCCCGCACGGCCAGATGGCTGAACACCATGCTGGTGCCGATCGGGTTCCCACCACCGGGGTAGGCGGTGCCGCTGGGGGCGGCCATCGTGTTGCCCGCCGCGTAGAGCCCCGGGATCACATTGTCCGACGTATCGAGAACCCGCGCGGCGGTATCGGTGCGCAGGCCGCCCTTGGTGCCGAGATCCGACACCCCGAACGCGGCGGCGTGGAACGGCGGCTTGTCGATCGGGTACAGCGGCGGCGCACCCCCGGAGAAGGCGCGGTCGTAGGGTTCGTCGCCGCGGCCGAAGTCCTCGTCGACGCCGCGCTCGACGAACTCGTTGAACCGGGCCACGGTGTCGACCAGGTGCTGCGCCGGAACCCCGATCTCGGCGGCCAGCCCGGCCAGTGTGTCGGCGGTGCGCCACAGCCCCGCGGCCACGTAGCGCTGCGGCTCCACCATCGAGACGTTGGTGGCCTTGACCGGCGGTTCCAGACCTTCACGGTCGTCATAGACCATCCAGAACGGCAGCGTGAGCGTGCCGGCGTCCATCGCGGCCAGCACCGCGCGCCCGAGCCGGTCGTAGGCCGCTGATTCGTTGGTGAACCGTCTGCCGTCGTCGTCGACGAAGATCCCGCCGGTGAACCACAGGGCGAAGGCCGAGGTGCCGTCGGGGTGGGTCAGCCCGGGGGACCACCACGCCTGGTCCATCAGGTCGGTGTCGGCGCCGGCGGCGATGCCGGCGAGGTGGGCCAGACCCTGATTGCTCCACGGGCCCATGGTGTCCCGCGATGCGCCCGGCACCCCGTAGCGATCCCGCATCGCGTCGTTGTGCTCGAAACCGCCCGCCGCCAGCAGCACCCCGCGGCGCGCTTCGATGGCGCGGGGTCCGCTCTCGGTCTGCACCACCGCGCCGACGACTCGGCCGTCGGAGACCACGAGCTCGGTCAGGGCGGTGTTGAGCCGGGTCGAGGCGTGCGGGTGGGCGCCGAGGGCCAGCAGGAAACGCGCGATCAGTGCCCGGCCGCCGACGAAGTAGTCCTCCGGGGTCGGCCGGCCCAGCCGGTCGGTGTCCAGGGGCCCGCGAATCAGGTCGCGCAGGTGCGGCGCCGCGGCCACCTTCAGCGGTTTGGCGGCGATGTGGCGCATCCCGTCGCCGCGTGCCTTGGGGACACTGCCGAAGTAGTCGGGCCACGGCAACAGCGAGAACTTCAGTCGCTCATCGGCTTCCAGGTACTCGACGAGGGGAGCGCCGCTGCGCACGTAGGTCTGCTGCAGCGCGGCCGGCGTGCGGTCCCCGACCACGGCGCGGTAGTACTCGAGGGCGTCGTCGAGGGTGTCGTCCGAGCCGGCCCGCTGTAGCACGGGGTTGCAGGGAAACCACATCCCGCCGCCACCCGAGTACGCCGTGGTGCCGCCGAACTTCTCGCTCGCCTCGACCAGGATCACGTCCAGACCCTCCCGGGCCGCGGTGTAGGCCCCGGTCACCCCGCCGGCGCCGGAGCCGGCGACCAGCACGTCGGTGGTCTCGTCCCATTCAGGCATGGCGTTGCCTTCCGTGCGTGGCGAACTCCCGGTCCAGGGCCAGGCGGTCCTCGTCGGACATCAGGTGGTAGTCGGGCCGGCCGCGGCCCGTCCAGCGGTACACGGCGTCGCCGGTGTGCCAGCGCTGGGCCTGCAGATCCCGCTTGCGCACCTTGTTGGAGCCGGTGGCAGGCAGCTCGGCCGAGACCCGGAGCAGCCGGGGAATCCCCTTGGCGCCCAGGTCGTCCTGTTCGGCGAGGAACGACGCGAACCGCTCGACCGGGAAGGAGCCGGGGTCGGCGACCTCGACGGCGGCCATCACCTGGTCGCCCGAGCGGGGGTCGGGCACGCCGTACGCCGCGGCGGCGATCACATCCGGGTGACGGCGCAACACCCGTTCGACGGTCACCGCCGAGGTGTTCTCGCCGTCGACCCGGATCCAGTCGCCGCGCCGCCCGGCGAAGTACAGGAAACCGTCGCCGTCGAGATATCCCAGATCACCCGACCAGTACCACCCGTTGCGGACCCGTTCGGCGTCGGCGCCGTCGTTGCGGTAGTACCCCTCGAAGTCGCGGGCACCGCGCCGGTCGACGATCTCACCGACCGCCTCGTCGGGATTGAGCACCCGCCGCCCGGCGTCGAGCACCGCCGGCGGGCACGGCTGCAGTGTTTCCGGATCGACGATCACCACGTCCTCGTGCGCGGGCCTGCCCAGCGAGTCCGGTGGCGCGTCCGGGGCGGGCGCGGCGACAGCGCCACCCTCGCTGGAGCCGTACCCCTCGAACAGCCGGGCGCCGAACCTGCGCTCGAACTCGCGCTGATCCTGCGGCGCCGCCTCGGTGCCGAATCCGCGGGTCAGCATGTTGTCCGAGTCGTCGCTGCGCTCCGGGGTGGACAGCAGATAGGCCATCGCCTTGCCCACGTAGGTGAAGAACGTCGCACCGAAGAACCGGACGTCGGGCAGGAACTGGGAGGCCGAGAACGTCGGGGCCAGACACACCGTCGCGCCGACGGCCAGCGCGGGAGCCCACAGCGCCATGATGGCGTTGCCGTGGAACAGCGGCATGCAGCAGTAGTCGACATCGCCCCGGTGGTGGCCGTACTTGTCGGCGGCAGCGTAGGCGATCCGGGCCAGCCGGCCCTGACTGCACCGAACCGCCTTGGATGCCCCGGTGGTGCCCGAGGTGAACAGCAACAGCAGCAGGGCCGCGGGCCCGGCCTCCGGTGCGGCGGCCGGGGTGACGCGGTGGGCGTCGAGGCGGCGCCGGTAGCCGGGGTCGTCGACGACCAGGAAGCGCTCAGGGGCCAGACCGTGGTCGAGGCCGCGCAGCCGATCCATGCCGGCGGTGTCGGTGACGATCAGCGCGCAGTCGGCGTGCTGGATGTCGGCGGCCAGCTCGCCGGGTCCCCGGGTGGGGTTGAGCCCGACCACGGTGACGCCGGCCAGCGCGGCGCCGCCGAGCCAGAACACGAAATCGGCCACGTTGTCCAGCAGGACGCCGATGTGGCCGGGCTCGCCGGGAAAGTCGCTGTGCCGCAGCGCGGTGGCCAGATCCGCCCGGACGGCCGACTCCGCCACCACCTCGTCCCACGTCCAGTCGCGGTCGCGGGTCCGCAGCCCGAGCTGCTGGTCGCCGATGCGGTCGATCAGCATGCTCGCGATGTCGGCGCGACGCACCGGTGGGCTCGTCACGGTCGGGGGATCTTGTGGACGGGGTCGGTGCAGTCGGTGGCCTCACCGGACAGCTGCCGTTTGAGGACCTTGAAAGTCTCTGTGCGCGGCAGTGTCTCGGCCACCCGGATGAACACCGGCCACTGTTTGGGACCGAGGTCGGGCTGCTCGGCCAGGAACCGGGCGAACGTCTCGGGGTCGAAATCGCTGTGCTCGCGCAGCACCAGCGCCGCCATCACCTGGTCGCCCACCGCAGGGTCGGGGATCGGGTAGACCGCGGCCTCGGTGACCTGCGGGTGGCGCAGCAGAATCCGCTCTATCGGTGCGGTGCCGAGGTTCTCGCCGTCCACCCGCATCCAGTCGCCGAGCCGACCGGCGAAGTGGGCGAATCCGTTCTCGTCGCGGTAGGCCAGGTCACCGCTGTGGTAGACGCCGCCGGCCATCCGTTCGGCCTCGGCGTCGGGATCCTTGTAGTAGCCGCGGAACTGGCCGCGGCCCGCGGTGTTGACCAGCTCGCCGACGACTCCGGGCGGGCACGGCTGGCCGGTGTCGACGTCGACGATCTCGACGCCGTTGGCCAGCGGGCCCAGCGCGCTGTCCGGGGTGTCCGGGGTGCGGGCGATCGACACCCCGCCCTCGCTGGAGCCGAACCCGTCGACCACCTGGACGCCGAACCGGTGCGCGAAACGCTCCAGGTCGCGGGGTGCGCCCTCGTTGCCGTAGGCGACCTTCAGCGGGTTGTCGCGGTCGTCGGGACGTTCCGGGGTGGCCAGGATGTAGGACAGCGGCTTGCCGACGTAGTTGGCGTAGGTCGCTCCGAAGCGCCGGACATCGGGAATGAATTGGGAGGCCGAGAATCTGCGGCGCAACGCGATCGAGGCTCCGGCGGCGACCGCGGGTGCCCAGCCGGCCATGATCGCGTTGCTGTGGAACAACGGCATGGACAGATAGCAGGTGTCCGCCGGGCCGAGTCCGAACCGCTCGGCGAGCATCATCCCGGGGAACGCCACCTTCTCGTGGGTGCAGCGCACCGCCTTGGGATCACCGCTGGTGCCCGAGGTGAAGATCAGCATGAACAGGTCGTCGGGATCGACGGTGGGGAAGTCCACCGGGGCTCCGGCGTGTGAGGCGAGCTCGTCGGCGAAGGCCGCGGATTCGACCGCCACCGTGGGGATGCCGCGGCCACCGAGATCAGTGTCCGGCGTGGTGTCGGTCAGCACCAGCTGGCAGTCGGCGTGCTCGACGTCGCGCAGCAGCGCGGCGCCGCGGCGGGTGGGGTTCAACCCGACCGGAACGATTCCTGACAGCGCCGCGGCCACCAGCACCGTGCCGAAGAACGCGGTGTTGCCCAGCAGCACTCCGACATGTGGCGGCCGGGCGGGATCCAGCCTGGCGCGCAGCGCCGCGGCGAGGTCGGCGCCGGACTGGATGTGGTTGCGCCAGCTGCACGGCGCGGAGTCCGCCGAACGGATACCGCGGTCGTCGACGCCGGCCAGGGGGGCCAGCAACGCGGCGACTGTCGGCTCGTTCACGCCGGGATCAGGCCGGGGTGTCGGCCAGTTCACGGCCGATCTGCAGCAGTGCCCCGGTGGCGCTGCCCACGGCGAACTCGGTCTGCTTGGCGGCCAGGAAGTAGCGGTGCACCGGGTGGTCGGTGTCGATCCCGACACCGCCGTGCACGTGCACCGCGGTGTGTGCCACCCGGTGGCCGGCTTCGGCGGCCCAGAACGCGGCGGTGTTGACATCCACCTCGCACGGCAGCCCCTCGGACAGCCGCCACGCGGCCTGGGTGAGCGTCAATCGCAGTGCCTTGACGTCGATGTAGCCGTCGGCCAGTCGCGCCGACACCGCCTGGAAGCTGCCGATGGGGCGGTCGAACTGCTCGCGTTCGCGGGCGTAGCTCGCGGTGAGTTCCAGCGCGCGTTCCACGACGCCGAGCTGGAAGGCGCTGCGACCCAGGGTTGCCAGTGTGGAAAGCCAGGTGAGGACCTCGGCGTCGCCGACCATCCGTTCGGCGCCGAGTTCGACGCCGCGCAACTCGAGATGGCCGATGCTGCCCCGCCCGGTCGTGCTCAGGGCGCTGGCCGTGACGCCGGCGTCTTCCTTGGTGACGATGAAAACCTTGGCCCCCGAATCGGTCTCGGCGGGAACCAGGAATGCGCCGGCAACCGGGCCGTAGCTGACCTGGGTGCGGGTGCCGGTCAGCCGGTAGCCGCCGTCGGCGGCGTGCGCCTGCACGGGTCCTTCGCCCATGTCGCCGGCCAGGGCAACGGTGAGGATGGTGGATCCGTCGGTCGCAGGCACCGCCCACTGCTCGCGTTGCTCCTGGGAGCCGAACTTGTCCAGCGCGCCGGCGGCGAGCACCACGGATTCGAGGTAGGGCACGGCGGCCATCTGCCTGCCCAGTGCCACCAACACCGCAACCTGCTCGAGCATTCCGAAACCGCCGCCGCCCAACGATTCCGGTGCGGCGGCCGACAGCACGTCGGCCTCGATCAGCTTGCGCCAGAGCTGGCTGTCGAATCGCTGCTCGAGGCTGTCGAGTTCGCGCTGATGCTCAGGTGTGCACACCGACTCGGTGATGGTGCGCACCAGACCGCCGAGGTCCTCGCTGGCTTCGGTCGTCTTGAAATCCATGGTGGTTCCGCCCTCCTACCGGTTGACCCGCGGCAGCCCGAGGGCGACCATGCCGATGATGTCGCGCTGGATCTCGTTGGTCCCGCCGCCGAAGGTCAGGATCAGGCAGGAGCGGTGCATCCGTTCGATCCGGCCGCGCAGCAGCGCCCCTTCCGAGTCGGTGCGCAGTGTCGCGGCGGTGCCGAGTACCTCCATCAGCAACCGGTAGGCCTCGGTGGCCAGTTCGGTGCCGTACACCTTGGCCGCCGACGCGTCGGCGGGGGAGGGCGCGGCGTCTGTGTCTGGTCCGGAGGCCGAGGCCAATTCCCAGTTGATCAGCTTGAGCACCTCGGCCTTGGCGTGCACCCGGGCCAGGTTGAGCTGCACCCACTCCGCGTCGATGAGCCGCTTGCCGTGCACGTCCTTGGTGTTCTGCGCCCACTCCCGGACGCCGGCGAGCGCCACGAATATCGGCTGGGCGGACACCAGCGCCACCCGCTCGTGGTTGAGCTGATTGGTGACCAGCTTCCACCCGGCGTTCTCCTCGCCGACCAGAGCGGTCTTGGGTACCCGGACGTCCTGGTAGTAGGTGGCGCTGGTGTCGACACCGGACATGGTGTGCACCGGCGTCCACGAGAAGCCCTCCGCCGTGGTCGGCACGATCAACATCGAGATGCCGCGGTGCTTCTTGGCCTCGGGGTTGGTGCGTACCGCCAGCCACACGTAGTCGGCGTAGGCGATCAGCGAGGTCCACATCTTCTGTCCGTTGACGACGTAGTCGTCACCGTCGTGCACCGCGGTGGTGCGCAACGCGGCAAGGTCGGTGCCCGCGCCCGGCTCGGAGTAGCCGATGGAGAAGTGCAGTTGACCGGCGGCGATCCTGGGCAGGAAGAACTTCTTCTGCTCCTCGGTGCCGAAGTGCATGATCGTCGGTGCGACGCTGTTGATGGTCAGGAACGGCACCGGCACATTGGCGATGGCGGCCTCGTCGTTGAAGATCAGCCCGTCCATCGGCGGGCGGGCCTGTCCGCCGTACTCGGTCGGCCAGGACAGCGTGAGCCAACCGTCCTTACCCATCTGTTCGACGGTCTCGCGGTAGACGTTGCCGCGCCCCATCTCGCCGTCGCTGGCCGCCAGCGCCTCGGCCCGCTCGGGCGTCATCAGCTTGGTGAAGTACGCCCGCAGTTCGCGACGCAACTCCTCCTGTTCAGGGGTGTAGCCGATCCGCATCGCGCCGTCCTCACTTGTCTGCGAGCCTTGTCCCGGGTGCCGTCCACCAGGCCTGGACCCACCCGGGGCCTTTCCCGGTTGTAACACGTTCTAGTCTTGGGGTCCAGGGTGGTGTCACACTGGGTGCCCGAGATGATCGGAACTCAGCCCTACCGACAGGAGGTTGTCATGCGAGTGGAAGTGGATCGCGACCGGTGTGAAGGCAACGCGGTGTGCGTGGGAATAGCTCCCGACCTGTTCGACCTCGATGACGACGACTACGCGGTGCTCAAGGCGGACCCGATTCCCCCCGACCAGGAGGAGTTGGCCGAGCAGTCCATCGCCGAGTGCCCGCGCGCAGCCCTGATCCGACACGACTAGAGGTATTCGTACTTTGTCTTCTTCTTCCGTACCCGGCACCGACCTGTCCGGCCGTGTCGCGGTGGTGACCGGCGCTGCCGCCGGCCTGGGCCGGGCCGAGGCGATCGGGCTGGCCCAGGCCGGCGCCACCGTCGTCGTCAACGACATCGCCGCCGCGCTGGACAAATCCGATGTCCTCGACGAGATCTCGACGGCCGGCTCCAAGGGGGTCGCCGTCGCAGGCGACATCAGCGAGCGCGCCACCGCCGACGAACTGGTCGAGACCGCCGACGGGCTCGGTGGGCTGGGCATTGTGGTGAACAATGCCGGCATCACCCGCGACCGGATCCTGTTCAACATGACCGACGAGGAATGGGACGCCGTCATCGCGGTGCATCTGCGCGGGCATTTCCTGCTGACCCGCAATGCGGCGACCTACTGGCGGTCGAAGGCCAAGGCCGGTGACGGCGAGGTCTACGGGCGCATCATCAACACCAGCTCCGAGGCCGGGCTGTCCGGTCCGGTCGGTCAGCCCAACTACGGGGCGGCCAAGGCCGGGATCACCGCGCTGACGTTGTCGGCGGCGCGGGCGTTGGGACGCTTCGGGGTGCGCGCCAACGCGATCGCCCCGCGAGCCCGTACCGCGATGACGGCCGGGGTGTTCGGCGATGCTCCGGACCTGGCCGAGGGCGCCGTGGACCCGCTGTCCCCCGACCACGTGGTCAACCTGGTCCGATTCCTGGCCTCTCCGGCTTCCGAAGCGGTCAACGGGCAGCTGTTCATCGTCTATGGTCCGACGGTGACGCTCATTGCGGCTCCAACGGCGGAGCGGCAGTTCAGCGCCGACGGCGACGCCTGGGACCCGGCACAGCTATCCGACGAGTTGCGGAATTACTTTGCTGACAGGGATCCTGAGCGGAGCTTCTCGGCCGCGATGGGGCTCGGCGATCCGAGCTGAGGGCCTGTTCGACGCTGGGGACGTGTAGATTAGAACACGTTCTAGACGTTTTGTGGGCTGTCGGCCCCTGATCAGCGCAAATATAACGATCTGGTCGGGTTTTGCTGAGCTTTGACAGTGCGAACGTGTTCTAGTTAGTATGATCCGGCTCACTAAGAGCAACGCTTATTCCAGAGGCGGGGCACGTCGCGGCGACCGGTATCGAACTCTTCGCCATAGCATGCGCCCGTGACAACCCGTCGCGAGAACGGAGCCGAGGTGATCGAACAGCTTGCGGCGCCTGCGCGGGCCGTGGGCGGGTTCGTCGAGATGACCTTGGAGACGTTGGCGAAAACCGCCCGCCGGCCGTTCCAGTTCCGCGAATTCCTCGACCAGACGTGGATGATCGCGCGCGTCTCACTGCTGCCGACGCTGTTGGTGGCAATCCCGTTCACCGTGCTGGTGGCGTTCACGCTGAACATCCTGCTGCGTGAGATCGGCGCCGCCGACCTGTCCGGGGCGGGCACCGCGTTCGGCACCATCACCCAGCTGGGCCCGGTGGTGACGGTGCTGGTCGTCGCCGGGGCCGGCGCCACGGCGATCTGTGCCGACCTCGGGGCGCGCACCATCCGCGAGGAGATCGACGCGATGCGGGTACTGGGCATCGACCCGATCCAGCGTCTGGTGGTCCCGCGCGTGCTGGCGTCGACGTTCGTCGCGCTGCTGCTCAACGGTCTGGTGTGCCTGATCGGCCTGTCCGGCGGCTATGCGTTCTCGGTGTTCCTGCAGGGGGTCAACCCCGGGGCGTTCATCAACGGTCTGACCGTGCTGACCGGTCTGCCGGAACTGATCCTCGCCGAGATCAAGGCGCTGCTGTTCGGGGTAGTCGCCGGCCTGGTCGGCTGCTACCGGGGCCTGACGGTCAAGGGTGGCCCCAAGGGTGTCGGCAACGCCGTCAACGAGACGGTGGTGTACGCGTTCATCTGCCTGTTCGTGATCAACGTGATCATGACGGCGGTCGGGGTCAGGGTGTTGGCATGAGTTACGACGCCACCCTGCGCTTCCGCCGGTTCTTCCGCGGCCTGCCGAAAGCCGTGGACACCGTCGGCGAGCAGGCCCTGTTCTACGGCCAGACATTCCGCTATGTCCCCAACGCGCTGACTCGCTACCGCAAGGAGACCATCCGGCTGATCGCCGAGATGTCCATGGGCACCGGGGCGTTGATCATGATCGGCGGTACCGTCGGGGTCGCGGCGTTCATGACGCTGGCCTCCGGTGGCGTCCTCGCCGTGCAGGGATACACGTCACTGGGCAACATCGGCATCGAGGCGCTGACCGGGTTCCTCTCGGCATTTCTCAACGTGCGCATCATCGCCCCCGTCATCGCCGGCATCGCGCTGGCGGCCACCATCGGCGCCGGCGCGACTGCGCAGTTGGGGGCCATGCGGGTCGCCGAGGAGATCGATGCCGTGGAATCGATGGCGGTACACGCGGTGTCGTATCTGGTGTCGACGCGGCTGATGGCCGGTCTCATCGCGATCGTTCCGCTGTATGCGCTGTCGGTGCTGTCGGCGTTCTTCGCCGCGCGGTTCACCACCGTGTACATCAACGGACAGTCCGCGGGCCTCTACGACCACTACTTCAACACCTTCCTGATACCCAGTGACCTGCTGTGGTCGTTCCTGCAGGCGGTCGTGATGGCCGTGGCGGTGATGCTCATCCACACCTACTACGGCTACAACGCCTCCGGTGGTCCGGTAGGTGTGGGCGTCGCCGTGGGCCAGGCGGTGCGCACCTCGTTGATCGTCGTGGTGACGATCGTGTTGATGATCTCGCTCGCCGTCTACGGCGCGTCCGGCAACTTCAATTTGTCGGGATAGGTTGGGGTTCAATGGCAGACGGTGACGCCAAGCGCAGCCACGTACGCATCGCTGCGGCCATTCTGGCCGCCGTGGTGGTGGCTTCGGTGGCCTTCACCTACCTGTTCTACACAGCGGCCTTCACCCCCACCGACACGGTGACGGTGTTCTCCCCGCGGGCGGGTCTGGTGATGGAGTCCAAGGCCAAGGTCAAGTACCGCGGCGTCCAGGTCGGGGAGGTCGAGTCGATCGACTATGCCGGTGACAAGGCCAAACTGACCCTGGCGATCCGCAGTGGCGAACTGCGCTACATCCCGTCGAATGCCAGCGTGCGCATCGCGGGCACCACGATCTTCGGCGCCAAGGCGGTGGAGTTCCTCGCCCCGGCCGATCCCGCGCCGGCATCGCTGCGCCCAGGCGCCGAGGTGCGCGCCGGGAGCGTGCAGCTGGAAGTGAACACCCTTTTCCAGACCCTGACCGATGTGCTGGCCAAGGTCGATCCCATCGACCTCAACGCGACGATGTCCGCGCTCGCCGAGGGTCTGCGCGGCAACGGTGACGACCTCGGGGCCACCCTGGCCGGTCTGAACACCTACCTGGGGCAGCTGAACCCGAAACTGCCGACCCTGCAGGAGGATCTGCGCCGGACCGCGGCGGTGGCCAACATCTACGCCGCCGCCGGACCGGACCTGGCCCGGGTGTTCGACAACGCGCCCGCCGTCGCCCAGACGGTGATCGACGAACAGGACAATCTGAACGCGGCACTGCTGGCCGCCACCGGGCTGGCCGACAACGGCACTGCGACCCTCGAGCCGGCGGCCGACGACTACATCGCCGCGGTGCAACGGCTGCGCGCTCCGCTGAACGTCGCCGCCGAGTACTCCCCGGTGATCGGCTGCACGCTGCAGGGCACCTCGAACGCCATCGACCGCTTCGCCCCGATCATCGGTGGGGTGCGCCCCGGCCTGTTCGTGTCCTCGAGCTTCATCCCCGGTGCGCCGGCCTACACCTATCCGGAGAGCCTTCCGATCGTCAACGCCTCCGGCGGGCCCAACTGCCGTGGTCTGCCCCATGTTCCGAGTAAGCAGTACGGCGGCTCCTGGTATCGGACCCCGTTCCTGGTCACCGACAACGCCTATGTCCCGTTCCAGCCGAACACCGAACTGCAGTTCGACGCACCCTCGACGTTGCAGTTCCTGTTCAACGGGGCCTACGCAGAGCGGGATGATTTCTGATGAGCATCGTGCGCCGCGATGAGCGCTCGCGCAGCGATGAGCGCTCGCGCGCAGAGCAGACTCGCGAAGAGCCGACGCTGAAGAAGCGAGGGTGCTGATGAATGTCGATCGCACTCTGGTCAAGGTCTCGGTGTTCACCGTGGTGATGCTGCTGGTGGCCACCTCGCTGGTGGTGGTCTTCGGCGAGTTCCGCTTCGGCTCCGACCGCGGCTACCACGCCACCTTCACCAACGCGTCGCGGCTGAAGACCGGCCAGGACGTGCGTATCGCCGGGGTGCCCGTGGGCGCCGTCAACGCGGTCACCCTCAACGACGACAACACCGTCGACGTCGCGTTCACCGTCGCCGACCGCTACCAGCTCTACACCTCGACCCGGGCGCTGGTGCGCTACGAGAACCTGGTCGGTGACCGCTACCTCGAGATCACCTCGGGGCCCGGTGATCTGGTCAAGCTGCCGCCGGGAAGCACCATCGGCCAGGAGAACACCGAACCCGCGCTGGACCTCGACGCACTGCTCGGCGGGCTGCGGCCGGTACTCAAGGGTCTCGACGGCGACAAGATCAACCAGGTCAGCAATGCGGTCATCGAACTGCTGCAGGGCCAGGGTGGCGCGCTGTCGGAGATGCTGGCCTCGACGAGTGCGTTCACCCAGAACCTCGCGGCGCGGGACCAACTGATCGGCGAGGTGATCACCAACCTCAACACCGTGCTGGGCACCGTCGACGAGAAGGGCGCCGAGTTCGACGCCAGCGTCGACCAGCTGCAGCAGCTGCTCACCGGCCTGGCCGAGGGACGAGACCCGATCGCCGGCGCGATCGGACCGTTGGCCACGGCGGAGGACGACCTCACCGCGATGCTCGAGGAGTCCCGCCGCCCGCTGCAGGGCGTCATCGAGAACGTCCGCCCATTGGCCGAACGCCTCGACGAACGCAAGGACGACATCAACAAGGTGATCGAACCGCTGGCCGAGAACTATCTGCGCCTCAACGCGTTGGGAGCCTACGGCGCGTTCTTCAACATCTACTACTGCTCGATCCGGATGAAGATCAACGGACCCGCGGGCAGCGACATCCTGATTCCGTTCGGTGGTCCGCCGGACCCGTCCAAGGGGAGGTGTTCCGAAGATGGCTGACACTGACGAAAGGAACCCGCTCCGCACCGGGATCTTCGGTGTCGTGATCGTCACGTGCCTGGTGCTGGTGTCGTTCGGCTACAGCGGGCTGCCGTTCATGCCGCAGGGCAGGGACTACGAGGCGTATTTCACCGACGCCGGCGGCATCTCGCCCGGCAACGACGTCACCGTCTCGGGGATCCCCGTCGGCAAGGTGAGCGGGGTGTCGCTGGCCGGTGACAGCGCCAGGGTCGACTTCACCGTCGATCGTGACGTCCGGGTGGGTGACCAGTCACTGGTCGCGATCAGAACCGACACGGTGCTGGGCGAGAAATCGCTGGCCGTCACGCCGAAGGGTGCCGGCTCGGTGACCTCGATCCCGTTGGGCCGCACCACCACTCCCTACACGCTGAACACCGCGCTGCAGGACCTCGGCCAGAATTCCAGCGAACTCGACAAGCCGCGGTTCGAGCAGGCGCTTCAGACGATCACCGACTCGCTGGCCGAGGCGACGCCGTATCTGCGCAGCACCCTCGACGGGGTCGCCGACCTGTCGCGCAGCCTCAACAAGCGCGACGCTGCGCTCGATCAGCTGTTGGCCCACGCCAAGCGGGTGTCGGACACCCTGGCGCAGCGGGCCGGCCAGGTCAACCAGCTGATCGTGGACGGCAACCTGCTCTTCGCCGCGCTCGACGAACGCCGCCAGGCGTTGAGCAACCTGATCGCCGGCATCGACGATGTCTCCGAACAGCTCTCCGGCTTCGTCGCCGACAACCGCCGCGAATTCGGCCCGGCACTGCAGAACCTGAACCTGGTGATGGACAACCTGCTCGAACGCCGCGAGCACATCGGCGAGGCGCTCAAGCGGCTGCCGCCCTATGCGACGGCGCTGGGCGAGGTCGTCGGCAACGGGCCCGGCTTCAACATCAACCTGTACGGTCTGCCGCCGGCAAGCCTGGCCGAAGTCCTGCTCGATTCCTACTTCCAGCCGGGCAAGCTGCCCGACAGCCTCGCCGACTACCTACGCGGTTTCATCACCGAACGCATGATCATCAGGCCGAAATCACCATGAGCGAATCGATCACGACCAAGATGCGCAGCCGGGGCGTACGGGCGACCGTGGCCGCGCTGCTGGTGGCCGCCCTGGTGATCGGGGTCTTCCTGGTCTGGCCGACACGGCGGGGCCACACGATCGTCGGCTACTTCACCTCCGCGGTCGGCCTGTACCCGGGTGACGAGGTGCGCATCGTCGGCGTACCGGTGGGGCGGATCGACTCCATCGAGCCCCGTGTCCAGGACGTCAAGATCACCATGACGGTGCAGCACGACGTGCGCGTCCCGGAGAACGCCCAGGCGCTGATCATCTCGCCGAATCTGGTGGCGGCCCGCTTCATCCAGCTGACTCCCGCCTACACCGGTGGGCCGACGATGGCCGACGGTGCCGAGATCGGCCTCGACCGCACCGCGGTACCGGTCGAGTGGGACGAGGTCAAAGAGCAGCTCACCCAGCTCAGCGCCCAGCTCGGCCCGCAGCAGGGATCGGTACAGGGTCCGCTCAGCGAGGTGGTCAACCAGGCCGCCGATACGTTCGACGGCAACGGCGACTCGTTCCGGCAGGCACTGCGCGAACTGTCCCAGACGGCCGGGCGGCTCGGCGACTCCCGCGCCGACCTGTTCGGCACGATCCGCAACCTGCAGGTGCTCGTCGACGCGCTGTCGAACAGCAACGAGCAGATCGTGCAGTTCACCGACCATGTCGCGTCGGTGTCGCAGGTCCTCGCCGACAGTTCGGTCGGCTTGGACAACACCCTGGGCACCCTCACCCAGGCCCTGACCGATGTGCGGGGCTTCCTCGACGAGAACAACCAGGTGCTGATCGATCAGATCGGCAAGCTCGCCGACTTCACCCAGATCCTGACCGACCACAGCGAAGACATCGAGCAGGTCCTCCATGTCACGCCCAACGGCCTGTCGAACTTCTACAACATCTACAACCCGGCCCAGGGCACCGTGGCGGGCCTGCTGTCGCTACCCAACTTCGCCAATCCGGTGCAGTTCATCTGCGGCGGCGCCTTCGACATCGGTGCCACGACCGACGAGTACAAACGTGCCGAGATCTGCAGGCAGCGAATGGGTCCGGTGTTCAAGCGCATCCAGATGAACTACCCGCCGGTGCTGTTCCACCCGGTCAACTCCATCACCGCCTACAAGGGCCAGGTCATCTACGACACCCCCGAGACCGAGGCCAAGGCCGAAACCCCGGTGCCGTACCTGCAGTGGCAGAACGCACCCGGGGTCACCCCGCCGGAGATCCCGCCGGACGCCGACCTGTCGACGCTGTTGGCGCCGCCGGCGCCGGCCCCGGTGCCGGGACCGCTGCTGCCGCAGCAGGCCACGCCGGACACCCCGGGGGCGGGCGGATGATGCGTCGTGCGCTGGCCATCGCGTCGCTGGCCGTCCTGCTCGCGGGCTGCCAGTTCGGCGGGCTGAACTCGCTGGACATGCCCGGCACGGCCGGACACGGACCGGGCTCGTTCACCGTCACGGTGCAACTGCCCGATGTGTCGACACTGCCGCAGAATTCGCCGGTCATGATCGACGACGTCACCGTCGGCAGCGTGTCCGGCCTGGATGCGGTGCAGCGCCCCGACGGCACCTTCTTCGCCGCCGCGCAACTGTCGCTGGACGCCGAGGTGAACCTGCCGGCCAATGCGATCGCGCGGGTGGCGCAGACCTCGCTGCTGGGGTCGCAGCACGTCGACCTGGCCGCTCCCCCCGACGAACCCGGGGTGGGACGGTTGGCGCAGGGCTCCGAGATCCCGTTGAGCCGCACCGGGCGCTATCCGACCACCGAGGAAGTGCTCTCGTCGCTCGGCGTGGTGGTCAACAAGGGCAATCTCGGTGCGCTGCAGGACATCACCGACGAGACGTTCAACGCGGTCGCCGGCCGGGAGGGCACCTTCACCGAGCTGATCCCGCGGCTGGCTGAGCTGACCAGTTCGCTGGACCGCCAGACCGAGGACATCATCGCCGCCGCCGAGGGGCTGAACCGGTTCGCCGACATCCTGGCGCGCAGCAAGGACAGCCTCGGGCGCACGCTGGACACCCTTCCCGGTGCCCTGGAAGTGCTCAACCGCAACCGGGCCACCATCGTCGACGCGTTCGCCGCACTGCGCAGCTTCGCCGAGGTCGGCTCGCGGATCCTCCAGGAGACCAAGGACGACTTCGTCGCCGATTTCGCCGACCTGTACCCGGTGATCAAGGCGCTCAACGACAACGCCGACGACTTCATCAAGGCTCTGGAGTTCCTGCCGACGTTCCCGTTCCACTACGAGTACCTGCGCAACGCGGTGCGCGGCGACTACCTCAACGTGTTCGTCACCTTCGACCTGACGGTGCGCCGGCTCGGTGAGACGGTGTTCACCACATCGCTGGGTCTGGACCCCAACATGAAGCGGATGAACGAAGTCATCAACCCGCCCGATTTCCTGACCGGTGCCATGGCGAATCTGTCCGGTCAGGCGGCCGACCCGTTCCAGGTGCCGCCGGGCACGGCCACCCAACACGAGGGGCCGCGATGATCGACCGTCTCACCCGGATCCAGCTCACGATCTTCGCCATCGTGACGGTGCTGACCGTCGGCGCCATCTCCATCTTCTACCTTCGCCTGCCCGAAGCCGTCGGCATCGGCTCCTACCATGTCAGCGCCGACTTCAGCGCGGCCGGCGGTCTCTACGAGAACGCCAACGTCACCTACCGGGGAGTGACCGTCGGACGCGTCGAGTCGGTGGGGCTCTCCGACGACGGCGTGGTCGCCCGGATGCGGTTGAACAGCGGAACCCCGGTGCCCGAGAATGTCACCGCGACCGTCAAGAGCGTCTCGGCGGTCGGCGAGCAGTACATCGACCTGGTCCCGCCCGAGCAGGCCGCTCAGACGACGCTGGGCAACGGCGCCCGGATCCCGGTGGACCGCACCGCGATCGGCCAGGACATCTACGGCATGCTGCAGCAGGCCGAAGCGCTGGTCAACAGCGTCGGCGACAGCCGGATCTCCGAACTGCTCGACGAAACGTTCAAGGCGTTCAACGGATCCGGACCTGAGCTCGCCCGGCTCATCCAGTCGGCCCGTCTGCTCGTCGACGAAGCCAACGCCAACTACGTTCCGACCGAGCAGCTCATCGAGCAGGCCGGCCCGTTCCTGGAGGCGCAGATCCGCAGCGGCGACGACATCCAGTCGCTGGCCGATGGCCTGGCCCGGCTGACCGCCCAGGTCGCCGATGCCGACCCGGAGTTGCGCTCTACCCTGCGCGCCGTGCCGGGCGCGGCCGAGGCCGCCAACGAGGCGTTCGCCGGTATCCGCCCGAGCTTCCCGGTGCTGGCCGCCAACCTGGCCAACTTCGGCCGCATCGGCGTCATCTACCGCAAGTCCCTGGAGCACTCGCTGGTGGTGTTCCCGGCGCTGCTGGCCGCGTTGAACACGGTGGCCGGCGGGCTGCCCGCCGACGAGGGCGGCAAGCTGGACTTCAAGATCGACCTGGGGGATCCGCCGCCGTGTTCGGTGGGGTTCGTCCCGCCCACCCAGATCCGGTCGCCGGCCGACACCACGCTGCGGGAACTGCCGACCGACATGTACTGCAAGGTGCCGCACAACGATCCCAGTGTGGTGCGCGGCGCCCGCAACTATCCGTGCCAGGAGTTCCCGGGCAAGCGGGCACCCACGATCCAGTTGTGCCGCGACCCCAACGGCTACGTGCCGATCGGCAGCAACCCGTGGCGCGGGCCGCCGGTGCCGGTCGGCACGCCCATCGAGGACGGCCGGAACATTCTTCCGCCCAACAAGTTCCCGATGATCCCGCCGCAGGTCGATCCGGACCCCGGGCCACCGTCGGTGCAGCTGCCGCCGGGCGTGGCACCCGGCCCGGGGCCGGCGCCGCACGCGCCGTTCCCGCTGCCCGTGCCCCCCAACGAGGTGGGTCCGCCGCCCGCTCCGTGGCCGTACTTCTCGCCGCCCGACCATGTGGTGCCGCCCTACGGCCGCACCCCGTCGGCGCCGGGCCCGGCACCAGGTCCGGCCCCCGCACCCGCCGGGCCGCTGCCCGCCGAGACACCGATGGCATCGGCGTCGTTGGGGGGGCCGGCGACCGCGACCTATGACAGCAACGGTGAGTTCGTCGACCCGGAGGGCGGGACTGGTATCTTCGCGCCCGGAACCGACACCCTGGCGCCTGCGGAGAACTGGGTAGACCTGATGTTGTCGCCCAAGCAGATCTAGCCACCGACGAGAGACACCTTGGCCGAAGACCCATCCCTGAGCACCGCCCGCTACGCTGTCCGTCCTGGGTGTCGTCGCGCGTCCCGGGCTGCAGGACCGGCCGACGGTCCGGCCGGTGAGGCCGGAGCGACGGCCGTCCCGACGAGCGGAACGAGCAGGGTCCGCCCGCTGACCCCGGC